>CALMJO010000443.1 GCA_937864375.1 uncultured Spirochaetota bacterium | reverse complement strand
TAACAATACAGAGGCGTGCCCGGGCCGTCCCATGCCTTCGTGTCCCGGGATCGATTCCGGGCGGCGTGGACGGTGCGCACTGCCGGCCATCGCTTTGGAAGGGCGGGGGCGGGCGCATTTTTACTTGACGCTGGAATTTTGTTCTACTAGTATCTGCCTACTGTCCGGAATTGGCAGCACGGGCGTCCATTGGTCCCGCCGCTGGCGGAAATGGCACAGCGCAGGCAGCAACTGCGCCACACACGGAAGGTTCAATAGATGAAAGAGTGGGGAATACAGGGAGCGCTGGTTCTTACCCCCGAGGAAGAGCTCAAGGGGAGTTCCGTCGAAATAAAAGACGCGAAGATCGACCGTGTTTCAAGGGAAAAGTCGCGGTGTGCGCTCACCATCGACGCCCAGGACGCCGTGCTCACGCCCGGACTGATCAATTCACATGACCATCTGCTCGGGACCTATTTCCCCAAGGTGGGAAACGGGCCCTACGAGAACTGGCTCCCCTGGGACAATGACCTGAAGAGCGCGCCCGTGTACGAAGAGCGCCAGCAGATCGAGAACAGGGACCTGTACCTCCTGGGGGCGTATCGCAACCTGGTGTCGGCGGTCACCACGGTGTCGGACCACATACCTCACTTCGTGAGCGAACCCTATTACGACATGCTGCCCATGAAGGCCATACGGCATTACGCGCTTGCCCATTCCATCGCCTCCTTCGCTCTCGCGTGGGGCGGCGAGATCGACGCCGAATACCAGAAGGCGCTCAAGGAGGACATTCCCTTCATTACCCATATCGGGGAGGGCTTCGACGCCGAAACGCGGCAGGATTTGAAGACTCTCGATCGCAAGGGCGGACTGGGAGATCATTCGGTTCTCGTGCACTGTATCGCGTTCCAGGACGAGGATATCAAGATCATCAAGCAGAAGGGAGCGTCGGTCGTGTGGTGCGCCGACTCCAACGTCTTCATGTTCAACACGACGGCACAGGTGAAAAAGATGCTGGATGCGGGCGTGAACGTGTGCATTGGCACCGACTCTCCCATGTCCGGCGGGGAAAACCTCCTGTACGAATTGAAATTCGATCGGACCTATTTCAAGAAAACATACGGCAAGGACCTGCCCGACGAGACCATCGTCCGCATGGTCACCGCGAACCCGGCAAGGGCCTTTCACATGAAAAAGAGCGGCCACGTGAAATCCGGTTTCGTCGCCGACCTCGCGCTGTTCAGGCACACCCGGAAGAACCCGTATGATTCGGTTGTGTCGGCGGGACTCAGGGACGTGCTGCTCGTGGTGATCGACGGCAAGCCCGCCTACGGGGACGCCCGCTACGCGCACCTCTTCGATGCGCTCAAGGTTCCGTACCAGCGCATCGTGCTCGACGGCGAGGAAAAGGTCGTGATTGGCGACCTCCTGGGCATGCTCAGGCGCATTTCGAAGGCGGTGCACTTCAAGAAAGAATTTCCCTTCCTGCCGGTGGAATTCCAGGTGTAAGGGGAAACGGGGAAACAGCGATGTCAAACGGCCCAATAAGTCAGTCGACGAGCATTGTCACCAGGCGCTACAAGCACGGGTCGGTGGTGTATTTCGAGAACGACAAGAGCGAATACATCTACGTGCTCAAGGGCGGGCGTGTGATGCTCACATCGCGCAAGGTGGACACCGGCGAAGAGGTCAAGGAAGAGATCAAGCCCGGGGAATTCTTTGGAGTGAAATCATCGCTGGGGAAATATCCCCGCGAGGAAACCGCGCAGACCATAGGTGAAACCGTGCTCCTGGTGCTGCCCCTCGCGGACTTCGAGCGCCTGGTGCTCCAGAACGTGAACGTGGTGCGCAAGATGCTGCGCATTTTCTCCAACCAGCTGCGCCGGATCGGAAAGATGCAGCGCGAGGTGCTCGACCAGAAGGACAACGTGAATCCCGCCGAGGAGCTTTTCAAGATAGGCGAGTACTATTTCGAGGTGGGGCGCGTCCAGCAGGCGCAGTACGCCTATAAGCGGTACATGGAATACTACCCGGACGGACCCTACTCCGCGAAGTCGATGCAGCGCATTCGGGCGATCGAATCGGGAAGCCAGGGCGGCTCCGGGTCGACCTTTGACGGGGGCGGGCCCGTGTCCGCGCCCGCTGCGCCCGTGCATGACGACAGCATGGATCTCACCGATTTCAGCATCGACGAGGAAAGACCGTCCGCGCCCGCCGCGGAACCCAGGGGCCCCATGTCCGACTTCGACATGGGAATGGACGCCGGATCTGGCGTGGCCGGCGAGATAGACGATTTCTTCGGGTCATCATCGGCCCCCGCCGCGGCCGCCGAGCAGCCAAAGCAGGATATCGCGGAAATATTCTACGAGGCGATGAGCCTGTTCTCCCAGGAAAACTACGCGGACTCGCTCCGGCTCTACACGGAGATCCTGGAATCGAAAAACCTCAAGAACGAAGCGGAGCGCAAGGTATACGAAAAGGCCAGTTTCGAGATAGGCAGGAGCTACCTGAAGCTCGGGAAATTCAACGAGGCGCTTGCCGCGTTTTCGGACATGATAAAAAAATTCCCGCAATCGGAAAACGTGAAGAACGCGCTCTTCCACCTGGGGCTCGTGTACGAGACCGTCAAGAAGCCGGACAAGGCGACTTCATATTACAACAAGGTCGTCGCCATGGAGCCCAAGGACGGGGTCAACAAGCTGGCCGCCAAGCGGCTCGCGACTATACAAGGGCAGGGGAAGTGACCGATGTTCCTTGACGCCAAGCTGTTCGACAAATTCGGAGTTGAATATTCCCCCGGGGAGATCATCTTCTGCGAGTACGAGCCCGGCAACGAGTTCTATTTCATCCAGGGCGGAAGGGTCAAGATCGTCAAGATCATCAACAATACCGAAAAGACCCTGGATATCCTCGAGGTTGGAGACGTCTTTGGCGAAATGGCCATACTGGAGGAGCAGCCCCGCTCCGCGTCCGCGATCGCCATGGACCATGTAAAGCTCCTGAAATTCCGCCGCGAGAATTTCGACGCGCTGCTCCAGGGGAATCCCCAGCTTGCCTACAAGCTGCTCATAATATTTTCAAAGCGCATCTACGACGCGAAGCGCCGGCTCATGATCCTGCTGCTCGAGGAGCCCCAGCTCAAGGTGATGGACGTCATGTGCATGCTGTCCGAACAGGATCCGCACCTGGACCTCCAGGAGGCGGTGACGCTGAAGGCGACCATGCAGGAGGTCGCAAACTGGGCCGGAATGCAGGTGGGCGACGTGCAAAAAATATTGACACATATGAACCAGCTCGGCAAGATTGAACTCTTCACGGATAAAATCATCGTGAAGAACCTGCGTGACTTTCAGCGTGTCGTGAACTCGCGCCGGAAGAACATGATGTCGTAAACCCCGCTCCCGTAGCTCAGGCGGATAGAGCAGTAGTTTCCTAAACTATGTGTCAGAGGTTCGAGTCCTCTCGGGAGCGCATGAAGCCTATTTCCCGCCCTTGAATTCCCCGTTTTCCCATACGCCCTGTTTCACCTTGCCGTCCGGGTAGCGCATGGAACCTGTGCCGTGCATCTCGCCGTTCTGCCATCCCCCGGTGTAGGTCCTGCCGTCGGGGTATTTCATGACGCCAAACCCGTGCAGCTGGTTGTTCCTGAATTCCCCCTCGTAGCTTTTCTTGTCGGGCCAGGTGATTTTGCCCTTGCCCTCGGGAATGCCGTTGACGAACTCGCCGGTATAGGCCGTGCCGTCCTTGTAGGTGATCGTGCCCTTGCCGTTCATCGTATCGTCGCGCCATGCCCCCGCATACTTCGTGCCGTCCTTGAAGTTCCCGGTTCCCTCGCCGATCCTCCGGTCGTTGTCCCAGAGGCCCTCGTAGCGGTCGCCGTTACTTCCGGTGAGCGCTCCCTTCCCCGATCGACGACCGGCCTTGAAACCGCCGGTATATGATGAGCCGTTCAGCCACGAATACGTGCCCTGTCCGTCCATCTGATTGTCCTTCCAGTCCCCCGTGTACACGGCGCCGTTGGAAAAGGTGAAGGTGCCCTTGCCGTTCATGCGGTTGTCCTTCCATTCCCCCTTGTAGTGTTCGCCGTTCGGCCAGACCATGCTTCCCTTCCCGTTCATCCGGTCGTCCTTCCAGTCGCCAGTGTATTCGCGGCCGTCAGCATGCACGTAGGAACCGGAGCCGTGCCGCTTTCCGTTCGTCCACTCTCCGCGGTAGACGCTGCCGTTTTTGTAGCGGAAACTCCCGGTTCCGTACGGCTGGTTGTTTTTCCATTCCCCGGTGTAGGTGGAACCGTCCGCGTAGCGGTGCGTACCTGACCCGTGCCTCGCCCCATTTACGAATTCGCCCTCGTAGGACGAGCCGTCGCTCCACGTGTAGGTCCCGCGCCCGCCGCTGCAATCGCCCTTGACGCAGTCCGCCCGGAGGGGGAGCAGGGACGCGGCCCAGGTGAGCAGCAGAATCAAGGTCGCGCGAAGTGCGGATGGTGCAGTAATTTTCTCCATAGGTTTCCCCGAAAGGTGAGTGTGCCCGATCGTCGGGAGACTATCCGCGCCGATGCTATTTTACAACTACATTTTTAGGCGGCGGTCGCGAAGGCGCGGAAGGAATATTTTCGATGGACTCGCGCGCCCGCTTCCGGTATATTTGGAGTAAAAAGCGGGGCCGTCGAATGATACAACGAATGCGTATCCATGTTAGCTTCCTCGCGTGCGCAGCCATGGTGCTCGTGCTCTGCTGCGCGAAAAACGGCGGGGGCGCGGCGAAGGTTCTGCCCTGCAGGAGCGAGATCCACGAGGCGTCCCTCTTCCTGGCAGGACTTCCTTCCGAGCGTGCCGACGACCAGTGGAAAGACGCCCGCGCTGACCCCGTGTACGTACAGCACTCCCGGTATATGGACCGGTTCTGGGAGAACGTGAAAAGGCTCACCATTGCGCCCATGGCCGGATGGAGGCCCGTCAACCTTCCAGACGACTTCGAGCGTCGGATGGTGTTCTACCCGCTGAGCGGCGCGGACTTCATCAATATGTACTGCCTTTTCCCCGGCGCCCCTTTCTACCTGATGGTCGCACTCGAGCCCGAAGGCGACGCGCCCGGCAGGCTGAACCGGATGGAGCTCGCGTCAATGCTCTATTCGCTCCAGGTTACCATACCTGAATTCGGTATGATGAATTATTTCATGAGCCACATCATGCAGAACGCAATGACCGGGACGCGGCTCGCGGGCGTCGCGCCCGTGGTCATGGCGTTTATGGCGCGCCTGGGGCTCAGGGTATGCGAGGTGGAGCGGGTCCGGGTCGGTGAATCAGGGACGCTGTACGGCGCATCGGAGAAGGAGGATCCGGTGCGCGGGAATCAGTCTCCCGCGGTCTACGGCGTTCGGATTGTCTTTGCTGTCCCGGGAGAGGAGGGACAGCGCACCCTGGTGTACCTCTGCGCGCGCCTGGACAACGATCTCGCGCTTGGCAGGACGCCGGTGGGCAGGTATGTCAATTCGTTCACCGGGTACGTGACGATGCTCAAATCCGCGATCTTTTTCATGCATTACGACTGGATAGGCGAGGTGAGGAAGATGGTGCTCGACCGCAGCTTCATGATCGTGCAGGACGATTCCGGGATTCCCTACCGGTTCTTCGATCCGGCGCTTTGGGAGATGAAGCTGCTGGGTATCTACGATCCCTCGTACCGGCTCACGAACGCAACGGTTCTCCCGCAGGCCGACATGCTCGCGGCCTATCCGCGCGGCAACGAACCGCTTCCCTTCCACTACGGGTACGGCGTCATCATCAACAAGTCGAACATGCAGATCGCAGTGAGGAAGCAGGCAAGGCTTAAGTAAGGCGTGTAAGAAAGGGAGATAGGGGGATTGATGAGATGAGGGGATAAAGGATAGGGAATTTCTTCATGGACAATCATTCTGAAAGCACGCAATGATTCCATTGATCAACCAGCCTTCCCAACGCCCCTATCTCTTCCATCCCCTATTCTTACACGTCTCCAGTTTTTTTAATTGATTTTTAAGGCTTGCACGGCGACAGTTCATCAGGTTTCTCCCCCCATGAAGATCATACTCACAGGACCAAAATGCAGCGGCAAAAGTACCCTGGGCGCGAGGCTGTCGGGGCTGACCGGCCTTCCGTTCGTCGAAACGGACGCGGAGCTGGAGGAGCTGTGCGCACGGGAAACCGGCTCGCGAAGCACCTGCCGTGAAATATGCGCGCGCGAGGGCGAACCGGCGTTCCGCGAATGGGAACGCAGGACGGCTGCCGCGCTCGCGGACCGGGACTGGTGCATCATCTCCACGGGCGGCGGCACCATGGCGGACCACGCATCGCGCCGCCTCCTGCTTGACGGCGCCGTCCTCATTTTATTGAAGGCGCCCCTCCACCTGTTGTGGGATCGCATGCAGAAGACGGGACTTCCTCCCTTCCTGCAGTGCGCCGACGGGCTCCAGGAGTTCGAGGCGCGCGTCACCCGGCTCTACGAATCAGTGGAGCACCTTTCCGACATCGTGTTTACCGTCACGGCGGAGAACGAGGGAACGGCGCACGACGAAATCGCCGGAATGCTCTCCGCGCTCATGACTTCGCGCATGCACTGTCTCTTATACACATCTGACGCTGCCGACGAATAGAGAGGTGTAG
>CALMJO010000442.1 GCA_937864375.1 uncultured Spirochaetota bacterium | reverse complement strand
TGATCGAATCGTCCCTCGAGAGCGCTTCGAAGAGGGCCTCGAACTCGCCGAGCATCTCCAGGTTGATCGCGTTGAGCTGCCCGGCGCGGTTCATGGTCACCACGCCGATGCGCGGCTCGGGCTCCTCGAAGATGAGTGTCCTGAATTCCGGTATCGCTGCGCTCATGATTTTCCTTCCCTTTTTTTCCGGTCGATTTCCCTGAGCTCGCGCCGCATGATCTTTCCGATGGCGCTCTTGGGAAGCTCGCCTATGAATTCCACGATCGTGGGCACCTTGTAGGCGGCGAGCTTCTCCCTGCAGAAGGAGATCACCTCCTGTTCGGTGAGCGCGGCGCCGGGCTTGGCCACGACGTACGCCTTCACGGTTTCCCCCCGGTACGGATCGGGCACGCCTATGCAGCAGGCCTCGTGGATGCCGGGATGCTCGAAGAGCGTCTCGTCGATCTCCTTGGGATACACGTTGAAGCCGCTCGCGACGATCATGTCCTTCTTGCGGTCGGATATCGTCAGGTAGCCCTCGTCGTCGAAATAGCCGATGTCCCCGGTGTAAAACCATCCGTCCCTCAGGGCCTGCGCCGTCTCCTCGGGCTTCTTGTAGTACCCGGTCATGACCTGGGGGCCCTTGATGCACACCTCCCCGGCCTCCCCCACGGGCAGCTCTCTCGCTCCCGTTTCCAGGTCCACGATCCTGATGTCCGTGCAGGGCAGGGGGACCCCCACCGTGCCCACCTTCACCTTGCCGCCCCAGGGCGTGGTCGTGGCGAAGGCGGTGTTCTCGGTGGCGCCGTAGACGTCGTGGATGACCGCCCCGTGAAGCTTCCGCAGCTGGTTGAGCGTCTCCTCCGGCAGCGGCGCCGCCCCGGCAAAATAACCCCTCACGAACGACAGGTCCATCTTCCTGAATTTTTCGCATGTCAGCAGCGCCGTGTATATCGTGGGGACTCCCGGGAGAAAGGTGGGCTTGAACTTTTCGAGCATCTCGATGATGACGCCCGGCTCGGGCCTGGGCACCAGCGTGCAGCACCACCCGTTCCAGATGGGAAGATTCTGGCTCACGGAATACCCGGCCGAATGGAACACGGGGTAGATTCCCATGAGGTTCTGGGGTATGCCCTCCAGGTCCGGAAACCAGGCCGAGAAGAGCTGCACCACGGAGGAGATGTTCGCGTGGGTGAGCATCGCCCCCTTGCTGACGCCGGTCGTGCCTCCCGTGTAAATGAGCGCGGCAAGCGAGTCCCACTTTGCTTTATTTTCGACGGGCGATTCCGGATAACGGGAAATGAGGTCCATGAATTCATGGACGTCCGGCTGCGCCTCCACCTTCCTGTACATGCCCTTCTTCACATAGGGGAAAAGCTGCTTCTTGGGAAAGGGCAGGTAATCGTTGATGTGGCAGGTGATTATGGTCCTGATTTTCGTTTCGCCCCTGATCTTGAGCGCGCGCGGCAGCAGGAGGTCAAGGGTCACGAGGACGGTGGCGTCCGAATCGTTGAGCTGGTGCGTCAATTCCCGCTCCGTGTAGAGCGGATTGTTCATGGACGTGACCGCGCCCGCGCGATAGGCCGCATGATTCGCGATCATCATCTGCGGCATGTTCGGGAGGAGCATGGCCACCGTGTCCCCTTCCCGGACCCCCAGGCCCGTGAGCGCCCGGGTGAACCTGTTCACCAGTTTTTCCAGCTGCCTGAATGTGATCTTCCTGCCCATGAAAATAAAGGCAAGCCTTTCAGGGTAACGGTCCGCGGTCCTCGACAGCGCTTCAGCCATGGTGATCTTTTCAATCTGGAATTCCGCGGGAACGCCTGAAGCATAGGATTTGTGCCATGTTCTGTCGAATGACATTGCGTCCCTCCTTGTAGTTCAGATCGTGCCTCGTAGTATGATTTGCTCTCGGATTGTGGGTCTTCCCCGTTCACCTCCTTCATGAAATTCTCCCCGGCGCTGCGTCCCGGGGGATGCGCTTTGCTCAGCGTCCCTTGAATACAGGCGCGCGCTTCTCCAGGAACGCGCCTATCGCCTCGATCATGTCCTCGTTGGGCACCACGGCGGCGTTTCGCTGCGCCACGTACTCCAGGGCGTCAGGCACGCCGTGGTCGCGACCGTAGTTCGCGACCTCCTTGATGCCCTGCACGGCGAGCGGCGGAAGGCCGGCGAGCTCCAGGGCGATCGCTCGTGCCTCATTGACGAGCGCCTCGTGGTCGTCGCACAGGCGGGTGACATACCCCATCCTGAGCGCCTCTTCCGCGGTCCAGTCCCTGCCGGTCAGGGCAAGCTCCCTGAACCATCCCTGCCCGATGATATGGGGAAGGCGCTGCAGCGTGCCGATGTCGGCGATTATTCCGAGCCTGGTCTCGCGGATCGAAAAGACCGCGTCCCTTGATGCGAGCCGTATGTCGCATGCGCTGGTCAGGTCGACTCCCCCGCCGATGCAGTGGCCGTGGATCGCGGCGATGACCGGCTTCCTGCACTTCTCAATCGCGGTCATGCTCGACTGGAGCTCCAGGATTTTCCTGTAGAGCCAGTCGCGGTACGTCGCCGAGCCGTCGCCAAGGAGGACCTGCCCCGCCGCGAGGTCCAGTCCCGCGGTGAAGCTTTTGCCCAGGGCGCGTATGATCACCGCGCGCACGCCGGCGTCCGCGTCGAACGCCTCGAACGCCTGCTTGAGCTCCTGGAAGAACTCCGGCGTCATGGCGTTGCGCCGCTCCGGCCGGTCCAGCACGAGGCTCGCGACGTGCCCGGTGATCTCAACCGTAAAGGATTTTTCGTGTTTCATGCGTGCGGCTCCACGTTTATATTTGCGCGGCGCTTCCTGCGGACACGCGTTCATCGCGCGGGGCGCCCTTCCCTACCGCAAGAGTCCTTCCCTTTCGAATTCCGCGATCTCCCCGTCGGCGTAGCCCAGCTCGCGGAGCACCTCGATGGTGTGCGTACCGGGCAGGACGCCCGTTGAGCGATACTCCTGCCTCGTTTCGGAAAAACGGATGGGCCCGGCCGGCTGGCGCACCGTTGTTCCTCCTTCCCGCGGCACCTCCACCACCAGACCCCGCTCCCGCGCGTGCGGGTCGTCGAGCGCCTCCGAAAGCGACAGGACGGGATCGGCGCAGGCATCGGCCCCCTCGAATATTTTCGCCCATTCGTCCCTTGGTTTCGTTCGAATGATGTCGGCCACCTGTTTCTTGACCTCGCCCGCGTTGGCGGGGGCGACGCCTCCCGCGGCCAGGTCCGGACGTCCCAGTGCGGCGCAGAACGCATTGAAAAACTGCGGCTCCAGTCCGCCAAAGGCGACGTGCTTCCCGTCGCTCGTCTCGTAAAAATCGTAGAGCGATTCGCCGTTGAGCAGAAATCCCTCCCGCTCCGGCTCGCGCCCGTCCACCAGGTACGCGGCGGCCACGAGGGCGTTGAACGCGATCGCGCCGTCGAGCATGGCGATGTCCACATGCTGGCCCTTCCCGGTCGCGTTGCGGCTCACGACCGCCGCGAGGATGCCCGCGATCGCATTGAGCGAACCCGCGGCCACGTCGGCGATTTGCATTCCCATGAGCGCGGGCCCCGAGCTCTTTTTGCCCGAGTACGACATGAGGCCCGACCTGGCGAGGTAATTGATGTCGTGTCCCGCCCGGTCGCGCAGCGGCCCGTCCTGGCCGTACCCGGTAATGGAACAGTAGATGAGGGCCGGATTGACCGCGCGCAGGCTCCCGTAATCGAGACCGAGCCTCGCCATGACGCCCGGCCGGAACTGCTCCACGATGATGTCATGGGTTTGAATGAGCTGCCGCACGATACTGACGGCCCGGCCGTCCTTGAGATTGAGGGCCATGGAGCGCTTCCCCCTTCCGAGGAACGCGGCCGCCGACGTGACGTCGGAACCGGGAAGGTACGGGGGCACGAAGTCCACCATGTCGGGACGGGAGGCCGAGCCAATCCTGAGCACCCGGGCGCCCATGCAGGCCAGGTGCATGGTGGCGTAAGGCCCCGGCAGCAGGGTGGTGAAATCGAGTATCTTCAATCCGGACAGCGGTCCCGGCATATCTCTGCTCCCTGCGGGGACCGGGGTTCGCCCCGGCCGGGGCGCGGTCTCCCGCTCGTTCGGAATCGTGAATCAATGCAAAAGACGTGAGACGCTCCGCTTCAATCCGCCGGGGCGGGCGCCCGGGATCATCCTATTCAAACATTTCCCTGTTCCCGGTGAACGCGCTGATGAACAGCGCCTTGAGCGTCTCCTTGACCAGGGCCATGTAGTTCTCCTTGTTCTTCTTGACCATTTTCGTGAAAAAGCTTTCACCCGAGATGAAGCTGTGGATCGAGTTCATGACGGTGAGGACCGCGGCGAGGGATTGGCCGATGTTATCCCTGTCCTGCTTCAGCCCCATCGATCGCACGATGTCGATCGCGAACTCCGGCACCTTGATGTCCGCGAGCTCGTCGTGGCGGATCGTGCCGAAATAGCGGGAGAGCACCAGGTCGGAGACCTCGGGATTGAGGAACAGGTAGTCCACCATCATGTCGATCGCGACGGCGAGGCGCTCCCTGAGGGGACGGCCGTGGATGATTTGCTCGACCTCCTTTAAGGTCTTTCCCAGGTCGTTGTTGATGTCGATGATGACCGCCTCGTAGAGCTCCTTTTTTTCGCCCCAGTGATAATGGAGGGTGGAGATATCGATCCCCACCTCGGCCGCGATCATCCTCATGGTGGTGCCGTGGAAGCCGTATTCCCCGTACACCTTCCTCGCGACGGCCAGGATCCTCGCCTTCGTCGATTCCGGGTCTCTCTTGGCCTTCTCCAGCGACGTTTTCATGGGTCTCTCTCCGCAATGGTACCGGGTGATCACATAAACTGCCGCTTTATGATCGCCCTAATGTCATGGCGGCCCTGCCGCGAAGCCGCGGCAGGGCCGCCGGGCATCCTTACTTGAGCACGGGACCCAGCTCGCCGAACATCTCCGGAAGCATCTTGAAAAACTTGGGCGAATCGAGACTCGTTATCCTGCCCCAGCTCTCCATCACTTCCTCGGGCGTGGGGATTTTTTTCCCGTCGGACAGGATCGCGCCGGGCCCGGTGAGGACGGCGCTGCGGCTGAAATACCCCAGGGCGGCGTTGATGACCATGCCGGAATCCATGCACTGCTCGGAGCACATGTAGAGCACCGCGGGCGCCACGAAGTCGGGTTTCATCTTCTCGAAAAATTCCGGGGGCATCACGTCCTGGGTCAGGCGCGAGGCAGCGATGGGCGCAAGCACATTTGTTCTTACATTGTATTTTTCGCCCTCGATCTTGAGCACGTTCGTGAGGCCCACGAGGCCCATCTTCGCGGCCGCGTAGTTGGACTGCCCGAAGTTTCCGAACAGCCCGGCGCCCGAGGTGGTCATGACGATGCGCCCGAACCCGTTCGCCTTCATCACGTCGAACGCGGGCCTGGTCACGAAGAACGCCCCCTTCAGGTGGACGTTCATCACCGCGTCCCAGTTCTCCTCGTCCATCTTGGTGAAGGTCTTGTCCCTAAGAATTCCCGCGTTGTTGATGAGAATGTCCACCTTGCCGAAGGCGTCCACGGCGGTCTTCACGATGTTTTCGCCGCCCGCGCGCGTCGCCACGTTGTCGTAGTTGGGGACGGCGTCCCCTCCCAGCGCCTTGATTTCGGCGACGACCTTGTTCGCCGCGGCGTCATCCGAGCCGGTGCCGTCCCTGGAGCCTCCCAGGTCGTTCACCACGATCTTCGCCCCGCGTTTTGCAAGCTCGAGCGCGTAACATCTCCCCAGGCCCGCTCCCGCCCCGGTCTCGATTGCAATCCTGCCCGTAAAATCTATCTTCGCCATAAGAGTACCCCCTGCTGTTATTGTTTACGCGGCAGCGCTGCGTCAAAGCTCCCGCTGACCTTCACGTCCCCCTTCTCGTCCGTGACGACGACGGAACAGGTGACGATGTTCTCTCCATCCTGTTCGCGCTTGTCCGTCACCTCGCCGGACACGGTGAGCGTGCTCCCCGCGTTCGTCATGCCGGCGAACCGCACGTTCAGTTTTTTCATGCGCCTCCGCGGAACCCACGCGGCAACCGCCTGGCCCACGCACCCCATGACGAACATCCCGTGGACTATCACGCCGTCCTTGAGCCCGACCTGCTTCGCGAAGTCGTCGTCCGTATGGAGC
>CALMJO010000441.1 GCA_937864375.1 uncultured Spirochaetota bacterium | reverse complement strand
CGCGATGATGTCCCGCTCGATGTTGGTCACGCGGGACTGCTCGGGCGCGTTCACCCCGACCAGGCGTATAGGTATGGAAAACTTGCCGTGCGAGAAAATCGCCTCGCGTATGAGCTGCGGCGCGTACGCCACGACGCGGGGATCGCTGTTCAGGCGCTCGCGCCATCCCTGGATGTTCGTGAGGTAGGTATTGTTGATCCTGCCCGAGGGCGGCGAGACCCAATTCACGAAGGAATCGGGGAAGAAGACGTTGCGGAAGGTCTCACCGCTGATTATCTCGTCTCGGGGCGAAATGCGGACGTATGCGTCCACGTTGACAAGGCGGTCGATCACATAGTCCTGGTAGCCCAGCTGCAGTCCGGAGAACACGATGTACCCCGCGCAGCCGATGGTGATGCCCAGGAAGGTGAGTATCGTCTGCTGCGGGCGGTTGATGAGGTGTCGGATCGCGAGAAAGAACATGCGCTACTCCCGGGGCATGAGGATGTCGTCGGCAGGCTTCACCGAGCCGTCGGTCACCTCGGCCCATGCGCCATCGATCGCGCCAAGGACCGGTTTCACCTGCAGGGTCTTCCCCTCGCGCCTGAGCGACACCATCCCGTCTTTCACGGCGGCAAGGGGGACGAGCAGCGCCTCTTCCCTGCGCGCGACCTCGATTGCCACGTCGGCGGTCATGTCGGGCAGGACCTCGGCGGGCATCTTCGCGACGCCGATGCGCGCGAGGAACTGGCCCGCGGACGGATAGATGCTCTCCACGGAGCCCGTGAGCCTGGTGCCGCGCATGGTTTCCACGGAGAGCTCGGCCTTCTGGCCGCGACGGACGCGCAGCGCCGCGTTCTGGTCGAGTGAGACCTGGATGTAGGTGCGCCCCAGGTCCATCATGGTGAGCACGGGCTGGCCGGTGATGACCACCTCGCCTTCCTCGCAGTGCAGCCTGGTCACCGTGCCGGGAAAGGGCGCGTAGAACGAGGCGCCCGATTCGGTCATGGCGAGCGGGGCGCCCTTGGCGATCGCCTGTCCCTCGCTCACCGAAAGCCGCCGTATGGTCGCGGGTATGCCCATTTTAAGTGTGTAGACGCTGTCCGACTTCACCGTCCCCAGCGCGTAGATGGCCTCGACGATGGGACCGGTCCTGGGCTTTACGTGGGGGGAGTTTCCCCCGGCGATGAGCCTGATGAGCACGAGGAGAATGACGAGCCCCCCGGAGGCGTAGAGGATGAGCCTGGTTTGTTTTTTCATGTGTTAAACGTTCATTTAATAAATTTAAATAACCATTTAACACGCCATCTGCGGGCCGTTTCTGTCAAGACATTAATCCGTAGCGAAGCGCCGAGCCCGCCGGAAACCGCGCACGAAACCGCAGAAAGTGTTGTATTTAGGCTCATGTCGTGATTGCCTGTCCGCGTACCAAGGAGGATCCCCTGACAGCCCTGTTCCTCGTGAGCGCGTTCCTGATGATCGCCGACGCACATGCGAAGCCCGATGATGCGAAGATCCCGTTTCCCGCAGGGGTATGCGGCGGTTGCCTGACGGACGTGAAAACGCAAAAGACCGGCATAATCTGTATCTGCCTAAACGACGGATCCCGCCACGGGATCATGGTTTATGCCGCGTCGCTCGGTTCCCATTATTCGGATCCGGACTGCGGACCCAGCACCGGATACCGGTATTATTCCCCGGACCCGGACAATAAGGAGATTCGATTCGTGATGAAGCCCATGGAGAGGCGCTAGGTGAGGAACGCGAAGGCCATGATTTTTCTTTCCGCCGCGGCGCTCTGCATCGCCGTGCTTGCGCTGCATGCCTGTTCAGCCCCGCGTCCCGCGGAAGGTCCGCGCGAACCGGCGGTCGTCACATGGTACGAGAGCTTTTTCTGCGCCGAGGGTACCTCCTGCATGCGTACGGTGGGACTTACCTGCATCCTTGAAAAGACGCCGGGAGGCGCCGGCAGCCTTAAGTTCCAGGTGAAGGTCGGTTCCAATCATCCGGCGCGGCTGGGCGGGCGCTGCAGGCTCGCGCTCGATGAGGGCGTATTCGACCTGGAGGTAACGGACGCCCGGACGCGCCGGGCGACGCTGCCCGCCGGGGAGCTGAAGGCGGCGGAGGACGGCCGCACGCAGCCGCCCGGGAGCTTCGAAAAGAGAATGCGCTATACCTGGTTCCTCACGGGCACTATAGCGATCGACGACGCGGTGCGCGACGCGCTTATGCGCGCGCGCGAGGCCCGGATGAGCGTGCAGGCGGGCGACGAGGCGGTGACGATCGCGCTGTCGCGGCATGACCTGGAGCGGTTCGCCGCCTTTGTGGAACGCTAGGACGCGAAGGCGCGCATCATTTCCCCGCTCGCACCCGGCGCGCATGAATCGCCGGGGGGGTGCAAGGCGGGTCAAATGTCGCATAACGCACATCCCGGTGCGCCGCTCCGCGGCCCCGTGCTAGAGGTCGGCGTCCGCGTCCTGATCGACGTCCTTCCGCCCGGCCTTCAATTTTTCGAGGAGCGCCTTCAGCCGGGGCTCCAGTCGGTCCCCCTCGGTCGTTCCGTGCAGGTTCCGTTCCTCCCCGGGATCGCTTTGCAAATCGAAGAGCCAGGGCTTTCTCCACCTTGAAAATTCCACGTACTTGTAGCGCTCGGTGCGCACCCCCGCATAGGTGGGAGTGGGTTCCGGGAAATAGTGCCAGAACTCGAGGAGCCAGGCCCTGCGGCCGGGGACCCGCGCGTCCCTGATGTGCGGCACGAGGCTCCGTCCGTCCATCGCACCGGGAAGGGGCGCGCCGGCGAGCTCGAGGATCGTGGGGGCCACGTCGATGCTCGTCGCCATTGCCGCGCGCGTCGAGCCCGGGTCCGCGACCAGCCGGGGCGCCCTCACGATGAGCGGCACGCGTATCACCTGCTCGTAGCTCTCGCGGATCCCGTGCAGCTCGTGCTCTCCCCAGGAATGTCCGTTGTCGCTCATGTACATGACCACGGTGTTGTCCCGGAGACCCATGCGGTCCACGGCTCCCAGCAGCCGCTCGATCTCGCGGTCCATGGCCGTGATCGTCTCGCAGTATTTCCTGTACTGGTCGCAGTACGAGCCCATCATGATGCCCTGGAACACGTTCCGGTTCGTCTTCCCGAACCACCAGGGATCCACCACCCGCGGGAGCACCGAGGCGACGTCGGCGTCGTCATACATGCCGGCGATCCCCCTGGGGGACGCGAAGGGCGGGTGCGCCGGACGGTGCGACAGGTAGAGGCAGAAGGGCTTGCCCGCGTTTTCCGCACGGACGTGCCTGCCCTCCAGGAACTCGATGGCGTAGTCGGTCGCCTCCTCGGAGATGTACTCCTTTCTCGAGGGCACGTCCTTCCCGTTCACGATGAAGGGACAGTCGAAGTACGAGCCCTGTCCCTCGCGGTAGGTATACGACGCGAAGAGGTCCAGGAAGGGGAGGTCGGGGAGCGCGTCCCCGCCGGGCATGTGCCATTTCCCGATGAACGCGGTTGCGTACCCGTTCCGACTGAGGAACTCAAGGAACGTGGGCATCCGGTAATTCCAGGGCATGTGATTGTTCTGGACGCCGTGGTTGTGCGCATAGGCCCCGGTCAGGATGCTTGCCCTCGCGGGAGTGCACAGCGATGTCGTGTTGAATGCGTGCTCGAACCGCACTCCCTCGCGCGCGAGCCGATCCATGCCGGGCGTCCTGATGAACGGGTGGCCGGCGCATCCCAGGGCGTCGGCGCGGTGGTTGTCGCCGAGTATGAAGATGATATTGGGCCTGGCCGCGGCGTCGGCGACAAGGCTTCGGGCGAACTCGGGCAGGGCGACGCCCAGCACGCCCGCGGCGGCCGCGCTTCCCGCGCGCGCCAGCAGATCCCTCCGGCTCAGGCCGTCCCGGGCAGCGCCGTGTTTTCCAGGTTTCATCGTCCCGCCTCCTTCGTGACCGTCGCGGCCTAGTTTCCAGGACCAAAGAAAAAGCGAAATCCCGCGAGGAAGATCGTGTAGAGATTTTCTCCCTTGCCCCACGCGAACGCGGCGACCACGAGCGCGAGGCTCACGAGGACCGTTGCGAAGGCGCTCCCGCTGAACACCCGGACCGGTTCGCCGCGCCGGCGGAGAACCCACCGCACGGCCAGCGTCGCGATACCCATCTCGAACGTCATGAAGCACACGAGCCAGAAATTGAGCGGGTTGAGGTAATAGTACAGACACTGCAGGGGACCGTAGGAGACCAGGAGGGCCAGGGATTCCTTCGTCATCCAGATGAAAGGGGTGACCGTCGATGCGAGAATTCTCCCGCGGAGCGTTGCGCCCCTGAGGTAGGTGACCGTGTACACGTAGAGCGTTCCGAGGGCGATCGACAGGAAATAGGTCGTCCCAAAAACCATCGCGAGCGCCTGGTGGAGCGCCGCGTTTTCTATGCGGCGGGAGCCAAAATAGCCCGCCCACGATACCAGCATGAGGACGAACACGGCTCCCGCCGGGTATACGAAGCGTTTCCTGAAATCCGGTGCATTCATGGGCCTTCCCCTCACGTCCGCACTTTCTGCCGGTCGGGCCGGTGGATTATTCGCGTGCCTGCCGGTATGAACGACACATGATCAGCCTACATGCCGGAGCGGAGAATGTAAAAACAATTTTTTTTCACTGCGCATGGGGGAATACGGCGCGTTTGTGGAATCGCGGCAGGGCCGGTGTAGCAAGGATTTGTTCCGGACCAGAAAAAGGGTTGAAGAAACCCGCCCCCACCGGTATGACTCGACACTGGAAGACAGGAAATATCGAAGCCGTTTCGAAAAAGAGACAATCGATGGAGATTCCCGATGATTGAATACCTGGTCATGGCGCTCCTGGCGATGCTCGCAGTCGTGCTCCTGCTTCAGATCGTGTCAATGTCGCGCGCACGGCAGGGGGCCGACTACGAGCCCCGCTTCAGGGCGCTCGAGTCCGCCCAGGAGCGCTTCGAGCGCGCCGTGAAGGAGGAGCTCGCCCGCGCCCGCAGTGAGGCCGCCTCCACGGGGAAGCTTGGCCGCGAAGAGATGGGCGACGCCGTCGCCAGGCTTGGCGAATCCACTCTCGCGCGCCTGGCCCAGATCGCGACCCTCCAGAAGGGACAGCTGGACACCTTCTCGAAACAGCTCGCCGCGCTCACCGAGTCGAACGAGTCCCGGATGGAGCGCATGCGCGCGACGATCGACGAGCGGATGAAACTGCTCCAGGAGGACAATGCCCGGAAGCTCGAACAGATGCGCGCCACGGTGGACGAAAAGCTCCATTCCACGCTCGAAAAGCGCCTGGGCGAATCCTTCAGGCTCGTGAGCGAGCGGCTGGAGATGGTGCACCGGGGACTGGGCGAAATGCAGAAGCTGGCGTCGGGCGTCGATGATCTGAAAAGGGTGCTCACCAACGTGAAGTCGCGCGGGACCTGGGGCGAGATCCAGCTGGGGGCGCTCCTCGAGCAGATCCTCGCGCCGGGACAGTACGAAACCAACGTGATCACCAGGCCCGACACCCGCGAGCGGGTTGAGTTCGCGATCAGGCTTCCCGGACGCGACGGGGGCGGGGAGGGGCAGGTGTGGCTCCCCATGGACGCGAAGTTTCCGTCCGAGGACTACCAGCGCCTCCTGGAGGCGCAGGAGGCCGCGAACGCGAGGGCGGCCGAGGAGGCGGGCAGAGGCCTGGAGATTCGCCTCAAGGCAAGCGCGAAGGACATACGCGACAAGTACATCGAACCCCCGCACACGACCGACTTTGGCATCATGTACCTTCCCACCGAGGGACTGTACGCCGAAGCGCTGCGCCGTCCTGGACTCGCCGACCTCCTGCAGCGCGAATACCGCGTGATCATCGCCGGGCCCACCACGCTCGCGGCGCTGTTAAACAGCCTTCAGATGGGGTTCCGCACGCTCGCGATCGAGAAGCGCTCGGGCGAGGTGTGGGCGCTCCTTGCCGCGGTGAAGAGCGAGTTCGGGAAGTTCGGCGACGTGCTGGAGAAGACGAGGCAGAAGCTGCACGAGGCGAGCTCCACCATCGAGGACGCGGCGCGGAAAAGCCGCACCATAGAAAAGAAGCTCAAAAAGGTCCAGGAGATGCCGGACGGCCGGGCCGGCGCGCTCACGGGCGGGGACACGGAGGAATGAAATGGCAAAGGCGCGCGTGCTGACTGTTGCGGG
>CALMJO010000440.1 GCA_937864375.1 uncultured Spirochaetota bacterium | reverse complement strand
GATGCCAGGAAAAAGTTTAAATATTGAATTAATTTTATGTGGTCAGAGCACTAGTTAGGTCATCCCGAGCACTTCGACAGGCTCAGTGCAGGCTCGTCGAGGGACGACCTATGCGGGGTAACTGTCTCTGCAGACGGCGGTTCGACGGAGTTTATCACGAGTTCTTCAACTGGCTTGCCCTGATCTCGTCGAAGGGCGCAGTGAAAGCAAGTCGAGAAGCTGAAAATGACAATCTCACCCCCTGTCGAATAGAGATCCGGCTACAGCTCGGGCGGACCTGCGGGGATGAGGCACACGAAGACGAATGTTCCCTTCCCGGCGTTCCTGATCTGGTGTTCTTCGCTGGGGGGAATGAAGAGCACCGTGCCCGAGCCCAGGGCCTCCCACCCGGTGCCGGTCCAGACCTCTCCCTCTCCCCCGTGCACGAAGATTTCGTGCTCCCAGTCATGGGAATGGCGCGGCGTGAACCCTCCCGGCGCGAGCTCGAAGACCCGCATGCAGAAATTCCGGGCGCCGTCTTCCCTGCCGATGGCGACGCGCCCGGTGACGCCCTTCACGGATTCGGACTCGAAGGAGCGCGGGTCGGCCTGGGCATATTTCATGATCTTCATGGTACCTTCCGGGCATGGTGTCGCGGATAATAAACCCGTGGGGCATTATACGGGGACGCTCGTACGCCGTCAATCCAAAGTGGACGGGGCGCGCGCGCAGGGATCCCCGGCCGGCCATGGCAAGGGCAGGCACCGGGCGGCCTGGAAAAAGAAATGTTGTTTTCCCGCGCATGTAGTATACTTTCCTGAGGGAGGCGCCCTGGTGCGTGCCGGCATCCGGGCCCTCGGAATCCTGCCCGGGCGGTGTCATCAAGCCCGTTTCCGGGAGCGGAGGTCTCAGCCGTGCAGAAAGCCGGTGAAGAGAAGACCATTCTCCTGGTCGAAGACGAGGTACTCGTCGCGCTCTACGAATCGCAGATGCTGCAGAAGCACGGGTTTGCCGTAATCACCGCGCACAGCGGCGAGGAGGCTGTCGAGGCGGCGCGTCCGGACCGGAAGATCGACCTCGTGCTGATGGACATCAACCTGGGTACGGGCATGGACGGGACCGAAGCGGCGCGGATCATACTTGCCATGCGTGACGTCCCCCTGGTATTCCTTTCCAGCCACACCGAGCCGGAGGTGCTCGAAAAGACCGAGCGGATCACCTCGTACGGGTACGTAGCAAAGAACTCCGGGGAGAAGGTCCTTACCACGACCATCGGCATGGCCTTCCGACTGCATGACGCACACAAGAAGCTCAAGGAGAGCGAAGAGCGCTACCGGACCCTCGTGGAAACCTCGCCGATCGGGATATTGATCCACCGGTATGGCGCGGTGCAGTATGCCAACCAGGCCGCCGCTCGGGTCTTTGGCGCCCTGTCATGGGAAGAGTTCCTGGGCAGAAACGCCATCGAGGCGATTCATCCCGATGACAGGGAGAAGGTCGTCGAGCGGATCCGCCGGGTGATTGAGCTGGGCGAAACGGCGCCGATGGAAGAAATACGGGTTCTCGCGAAGGATGGGGGCGTGCTGTTCGTCAACATCACCGCCGGGAGGACCACGTTCAACGGCGAGCCCGCCTCGCTCGCGTTCGGCGTCGACGTCACCCCTCTCAAAAATGCCGAGCGCGAGATCCGGAAGCGGCAGGACGAGCAGGATGCCGTGTTCAATTCTCTCCCGGTGATCATATGGCAGATGGACCGCGACAGCCGCGTGCTCTGGGGCAACTCCTTCGCGGCCGCTTCCCTGGGAATGCCCATAGAGGCCATTGTCGGGAAGACCGTGTTCGACCTGTTCCCTCACGGCCAGGCCGCCAAGTTTCACGCGGACAACCTGAAGGTAATGGGCAGCGGGGCGATGAAGGCCGGGATGGTGGAAGAGTACCTTGCCGCGTCGGGCGAACGGAAATGGGCGCATACGGACAAGTATCCGTTCCGCGACGAGCATGGGGGCGTGCGCGGGGTGATCGTGTTCGCGCTGGACATCACCGAGCGCATGCGCACCGAGGAGAAGCTCCGCCTGAGCGAGGAGAAATACCGCCAGCTCTTCGAAATGGAATCGGATTCCATCTTCATGATCGACAACGAAACCGGCCGCATACTTGAGGTGAACGAAGCCGCGGTCTCACTCTACGGGTACTCCCGCGAGGAAATCCTGGCACTATGCAACACGGACCTGTCCGCCGAACCGGCGGATACGCGGAGGGTAACGAAGAAAAGTGAGACGCACATCCCCGTGCGCTACCACCGCAAAAGGGACGGGACCGTTTTCCCTGTGGAGATTACCGCGCGCCACTTCAGCAGGAACGGACGCCCCGTGCACATCGCCGCCATTCGCGACATTTCGGCGCGCATTAAGGCGGATGAGAAGCTGCGCGGACTGGATGAACGCAACGAGGAGGCGCTCAGGGTGGCGAAGATGGCCCACTGGGAGCTCGACGTGCCGTCGCGCACCTTTACCTTCAACGACCAGTTCTACAATCTTCACGGAACGACCGCGGGTGAGGCCGGCGGGTATACGCTGACGATAGAAGATTTCACGGGCCGCTACGTGCACCCGGATTTTATCGCACAGGTGGCCGACGCGATAGAGCGGGGGATTGGTTCGGACGATCCCGGGTTCCAGATGCAGGTCGAGGGCAGGCTGCTCGCACGCGACGGCAAACCGTTCTGGGTGACGACGTGGTTCCGCGTCGAAAAAGACGCGCAGGGGCGTACGGTGAGGCTGCACGGCGTAAACCAGGACGTCACCATCAGGAAGAATGCCGAGGAGGCGCTCGAGAGATGGCTGGAGGAGAAGGCCGCGATGCTGCGCGAGCTCCAGCACCGGGTCAAGAACAGCATGGCCATGATATCGAGCCTCGTGGGACTGGAGGCGACGCGAGCGGCTGACGCCGGGACAAGGGAGGTCCTGGGGAGCATCCGGAACCGGGTAAGCTCGCTCGCTCACCTCTACGAAATGCTGTACAGCACGGGCGACACGCGCACGATCCGCCTGGACGATTACCTGAAGCTCATCATCTCGTCCCTCACCGATTCCCTGGTCGACAAGATGTCGCGCATCACCTTCACCACCGACTTCGACCCGGTGAAAATCGAGGCGCAGAGGGCCGCTCCCTTCGGACTGATCCTCAACGAGCTCGCCACCAACGCCATCAAGTACGCGTTCCCCGGCGAGGGAGCGGGCAGGGTTTCCGTCGCGCTCAGGAAAGGGGACGGAACGGTAGAGCTCGGCGTTTCGGATAACGGTGCTGGACTGCCGGAATCGTTCGATTCCCAGGCCCACCGCGGGCTAGGCATGCAGCTGGTCCGGATGCTGTCCGAGCAGCTCGGGGGCAGCGTGCGCGCCGAGCGCGGGGAGGGGACCTCGTTCCGTGTAACGGTTCCGATTAACAGTTGAAGCGCCGCCTGTGAAACCCGGCGGCGCCCCCTGGATTCCCACGGTAGTCCGCCCCCGGTTTTCCACCGAATCAAAAAAGCACCCTGCCTGCCATGATCGAATTGACATAAACCATGGGTGTGCTAGCATGACCCACCGTTGTAAGTGCCGGGCACACACCCCTCCCGGACCAATGCCTATGACTAATAGAAAATCCCACCATGTGATCATCACCGCCTGCATGAATATATGCGCCGTCCTGGCGCTTGCCGGGACTATCTGTTCATGCGGTGACGCCGTGCGGCAGGGGAAGCCGCCGCAGGCGAAGAACGGGGTGCTTGATTTAAAGTCCTGGGACTGGCGGACGCGGGGCCCCCTCCCGCTCAACGGCGAGTGGGAGTTCTACTGGAACAGGTTCATCGAGCCCGGGGCCTTTAAAACAGGCGCCCAGGGGCAAATGACGGGCCTCATTGGCGTACCGGGGGTATGGAACGATTTTCCCTCGGAGACCGGTCCGCTACCGGGAGCAGGCCATGCGACACTGCGCCTTAAGGTGCTCCTCCCGCCCTGGAACGGCGAGCTCGCGTTCCAGCTGTTTACCATGGGCACCGCGTTCGATTTCTCGGTCAACGGCGCGATGCTCGCACGCGTGGGCGAACCGGGAACCGGTCCCGAATCCTCCGTGCCCGCGTATCGGCCTCACATCGTCACCATGGTCCCCGATTCCGGCGAGCTTGAACTCGTGGTGCAGGTGTCGAATTTCCACTACCGCAAGGGCGGCCCGTGGAGGGAGATCGACTTTGGCCCGGAGGAGGAGGTTCGCGCGCTGCGCGAGCACAAGATTTTGTTCGACATCTTCCTCTTCGGGAGCCTGCTCATCATGGGGCTGTACCACATTGGGCTTTTCCTTTCCCGGAAGACCGACACCACTCCTCTCCATTTTGGAATCATCTGCCTGCTTTTCGCCCTGCGCGCGCTCGTCACCGGACATTATTACCTGACCTACCTTTTCCCGGGAGTTCCATTCGAGCTCGTCATCAAGCTGGAGTACATCGCGTTTTTCCTGGGAGTAGCCGCGTTCGCGCTGTTTTTACAGAAATTGTTTCCGCTCGACGTGCCGCGATGGTTCGTGACAACGTATCTCCTGATCGGCGTTTCGCTGACGATGCTAACGCTCGCGACCCCGGCGCGCGTGTACACCCATACCATCATGCCGTTCCAGGCGTCGGTGATCCTTTCGTTCATCTGCACCATCGTCATAATAACCATCGCCATTTACCGGAGGCGGGAGAGTGCGATGCTGTTCATGTTCGGGTTCGCCGTAGTGACCCTTGCGGGGGTGAACGATATCCTTCATACCAATTACTTCATCAACAGCACGCATCTCCTGCCGGTCGCCATATTCATATTCACCTTCCTGCAGGCGTTCTCGCTTTCGCGCAGGTTCTCCAGCGCGTTCAGGGCGGTCGAGGCGCTCTCCGACCAGGTGAGCGTCAAGAACATCGAGCTCACCAGGCTCGATTCGATGAAGGACGAGTTTCTCGCGAATACCTCGCATGAGCTGCGCACGCCCCTGAACGGGATCAACGGGCTCGCAGAATCGCTGCTCGACGGCGCCGCGGGCGAGCTCAACGCGCCGCAGAGGGACAATATCATGATGATCGCCGCGAGCGGACGGCGGCTCGCGGCGCTGGTGAACGATATCCTGGACTTTGCACGGCTGAAGAATCGCGAGGTACCGCTCGCCCTCCGTCCCGTGGACCTTCGCCAGGTGGTGGAGATGCTGTTCAAGATTTCGCGGCCCCTCGTGGGCGCGAAGTCCCTTGCGCTGGAGAACGGCGTTCCCCGCGACCTCCCGCTCGCATTGTGCGACGAAAACCGCATCCAGCAGATATTGTTGAACCTGATCGGAAATGCGATCAAGTTCACCGGCGTCGGCGAGGTACGCGTGCTGGCGGAGGACAAGACCGGGGACGAGGCGGGATACATCCAGGTGACCGTGAAGGACACGGGGATCGGTATCCCCGCGGACAAGCTGGAGGAGGTATTCGAATCCTTCCAGCAGGCGGACGGTTCGTCCGACCGGGCGTACGGGGGGACGGGGCTGGGGCTCGCGATCACCAGGAGCCTGGTGGAGCTCCACGGCGGAAGGCTATGGGCCGAGTCCGGTCCTGGCGGGGGCTCGTCCTTCCACTTCACCCTGCGGATCGCGGACGGGGCGCCCGGAAGCGCGGAAAAAGAATTGCAGTCGGGTTCAGGGAACCAGGATGATCGCATCGCCTCCTCCCTCGTCAATGACGCGGAAGAGGCCGCGCAGCGCGCATCCAGCAGGCAGGACGAGGACATACTGCGCACCTTCGATCTCGCGGAGCAGCCCGGCCGCGAGGGAACCGTGCTCGCGGTGGACGACGATCCCATCAACCTGCAGGTGATCGTGAACTTTCTTTCGGTCGAGGGATACCGCGTGCGCACGGCGACGTCGGGCCCCGAGGCGCTGGCCATGCTGGAAGCGGAGGTGCCGGACCTGGTGCTCCTCGACGTCATGATGCCGGGCATGAGCGGGTACGAGGCGGCCGCGAGGATAAGGAAGATCATTCCTTACAACGAGCTTCCCATCGTGCTCCTCACGGCGCGCAACCGCGTGAACGACCTGGTGGAGGGATTCGCCGCGGGCGGGAGCGATTACATCGTGAAGCCGTTCTCCAAGAGCGAGCTCATCACCAGGACGCGCTTCCACATATATTTGAAGAACGCGTTCAGGGAAGGGAAGAGGCTCGCGAAGATCGAGCAGGAGCTCGACCTTGCGCGGCGCATACAGCGGAACACCCTCCCCGCGGGACCGCCGCGCTCGCCCCATTTCACCATTTCGGCGCATTACATCTCGGCGGAGCATGTAGGGGGCGATTACTTCGATTTCCACCTGCTCGACGACGGGAGCCTGGCGGTGTTCATCACCGACGTCGTGGGACACCTGTCTCTTATACACATCTGACGCTGCCGACGAATAGAGAGGTGTA
>CALMJO010000439.1 GCA_937864375.1 uncultured Spirochaetota bacterium | reverse complement strand
GGACCATTACCATCTGCATCGGCCTGGTGTTCTACCTCCTGTTCTCCGAGAGCTTCAAGAAGTTCCGCCGCGAGCACAAGTGGGCCGGGCTCGTTTCCAACCTGGGCATTATGCCCGCACTCGCACTGGCAATCCTCGTGGGCCCTCTCGTGGGAGAGCTCCCCTGGCCGTCATACGACGGCACCGTCTTCACGAAGCCTGATTTTTCGACGCTGTGGAACGAATTCACCATTTTCGGCGCCATCCCGTTCCCGCCGCTCTCCATGTTCATCTCCGGTTTGCCGATGGTCTTCAGCGCGTACGTGGTCGCCTTTGGCGAGATCATCCAGAGCCAGGCGCTCCTCGACGACGCGCAAAAGTACCGTCCCGATGAAAAAATCGACTACGACGCGAACAGGTCGCACATCATCTTTGGCGGACGCAACGCGCTCATGAGCATCTTCGGGCCCGACATCTCCATGTGCGGTCCCATGTGGGCGGCGATGACCGTGGTCATGTGCGACCGCTTCAAGCACGGTCCCAAGTCGATGGACTCCATCCACTCAGGGGCGGGAAGCTTCCGCTGGGGGACCTTCACGGGCTACTTCTTCGCGCCCATCGTCTCCAGCGTCAAGCCCATACTGGGCGTGGGCCTCGCGCTCACGATGCTCGTCCAGGGCTACGTGGCGGTGCGCGTGGGCGTTTTGAAATCCCGCGCGTTCAACGACCTGGGGATCGCCGGCGTCGCGGGAGCTGTCCTCGCGGTCCGCGGTGCCGCGTGGGGCCTCGCGGTGGCCACGGTGCTCACCGCCCTTGTGTACATAAGCCGCAACTGGCGCAAGGCGTACGAAAAAGAGGAACCCATTTTCCCCTGCGACTCCCCGGCATGCATCGCGAAGGAGGTGCAGGAGGCGATGGCGGATTCGCAATAGGGTGCACCGGACCAAGGCGCTTTCGCGCACGGTCCTCCTAATAAATTTTTTTCGATTCGAAAAGGATGCCATGCCGGTTCGCGGGCATGGCATTTTTTTAAGGCGCCGCGCCCCCGTTGCCCGGCACCCGCGCATTGAGGTACCCGCGGACGGATTTCCCGGGGATATTTAGGTTGCGGATATCGCGCGCACGGGCAATACTCGGGAATGCCGCATGTCGCGATCATGGAATGAACACATATGGCCTACACTGAAGGAAACACCTATCCGGCGAACGCACGGGGCGACCTGCGGCGCATGGGCATCCTCGCGTGCTCATGCGTGCTCCTCGCCGTCCTGCTTGCGGCGTATTCGGACTGGGGCACGGTCCCGGCGGTCCTGCTGGGAGCGGCGTCCTGCGCAATGCTGCTCGCGGGATATTTCAGGATGCATCCGCTGTCCCGGGCGCGCATATTCCGGAGGGACGAGTACGCCCGGCTCCTGGCCGCCGACGATCGTATGCGCGGCGCCTTATCACGACTGGACGACACGCATTTCGTCCTGTCGAACATCATGGTCGAGCTATTCCACGTGGAGCACCTCGTCGTCTCGCGCGGGGGAATCTTCGTCATTGCGGCCGTGCCGGGAAACGGGCAACCAGCGCTTTCGGGGAGCGCGCTGTTTGCGGGAGGGCGCTCGCTCGAGCCCAAGACGGCGGCCCTGTGGCGCGCCTGTCACTTCTTCAACATGATCATACAAAAGTCCTACAGGTCCCAGGTCATGCCGAGGCCCGTGCTCGTGTTCACGGACCTGGAGAGCGTTCCCTTTGGAGAGTTCGACGGGATAAGCATCGTTACGCCGGACGGCCTCCTGCCCGCGATCATGAGCGTTCGAACGGATGCGCTGTCAAAGGAGCTCTGCGACAGCATCGCATATTATCTCAAATCGAGATATATAGAGGCCGGTTCGGCTGACGATCTCCCGGATCGCAATCGCAATGGCTGATGCGCTCCCCATGCCGCGGGGCATCGCTGCCGGCAGGCAGGCGATTCGGCCCCCTTTCCGCCCGGACGGGCCGAAAAATTATTGACGATAGTGTCAGTCGCGCTAACATACTAGGAGTATGCTCCGGCATTCCATGCACGCCCGCCGGGACCACAAGGGCCGGATACACAGATGAAGGACCTGACCAACCAGATCATACACGAGCGTTACCTCCTTGGCGAAATGATCGGCGAGGGAGGAATGAGCGTGGTCTACCGCGCCCGCGCCGTGAACGACCCGGCAGCGCAGTTCGCGGTGAAGATCGTGCGCGACTCCGACTGCTCCCGGCGCATCGAGGACATGATCCGCTTCAACGCCGAGGCGCGCATGGTCGCCCGGATACAGCACCCGAACATCGCGAAGGTCGTGGAGGTGGGCGGGCTCGCCACGGACGATGCGCCGGTGACGCCTTACATCGTAATGGATTACATCGAGGGGGAGAGCCTGTACGCGCGGATCATGAGCGGTGTGCGCTTTTCCGTGCACGAATCCATGCGCATCATGGCGAACCTGTGCGAGGCGCTCGCCCAGGTCCACGACCTGGGCGTGGTGCATCGCGATCTCTCGCCCGGCAACGTCATGCTCGCCGCCGACGGCGAGGGCGGCACGCGCGCGGTCCTCATCGACTTTGGGCTGGCGCACGTGCGCGAATTCAGCGATTCGGACCGGGAGGCCGTGATCGGCACGTTCAGCTACATGTCGCCCGAGCAGAGCGGCATGATGCGCCGGAACGTGGACGAGAGATCGGACCTCTATTCGCTGGGAGTGCTCCTGTACCGCCTCCTCGCGGGCGTGCTCCCCTTCCGCGCCGACGACGTGAGCTCGCTCATCCATCTGCACGTGGCGAAAAATCCCGAGCCGCCCTCGCGCTACAATCCCGACATACCCATGGTCGTGGAGCGCATCGCGCTCAAGCTGCTTGAAAAGGAGCCGGAGAACCGCTACCAGAGCGCGCGGGGGCTTCTCCGCGACGTCACGCGCATCCTCGCCGGGGACCTGGACTTCATTCCCGGAAGGGACGACCGCCTCGTGCGCCTGAACTTCCGGACCAATCTCATCGGGCGCACCGGGGAGCTCGCGCGGCTCAAGGCGCGGTGGGATGATCTGAACAGAGGCAGGGGCTCCATCTGCTTTATCGCCGGCGAGGCGGGCCGGGGAAAGACGCGGCTCGCCGAGGAATTCAGGGCGCACGTGATCGCGGGAGGCGGGGCCTTCGCCGAGGGAAAATGCTTCGCGACTGAAAACAAGAACCCGTACGGTCCCTTCATAGACGCGATGAACGCCTTCCTCAACCGCTTCGTGAAGATGCAGCCGGATGAAAAGCGCGCCCTCCGCGCGCGCGTGAAGGCGCGCTGCGGCGACCTCGCGGGGCTGGTGCTCCGCCTGAACCCGCTCGCGCGCGAGGTCACCGGCGACACCCCGCTTCCCGTGGAGCTTGATCCCGAGCGGGAGAACAGGCGCTTCCTCATGGTGATCGCGGAGTTTTTCCTCGCGCTCGCGGACGCAAGCGAACCGCTCGTCATCCTGCTCGACGACCTTCAGTGGTCCGACGAGGGGACCTTTTCCCTGCTCGAAGAGCTGGCCGCTCCCATTGCGCGCTCTCCCGTGATGATCATTGGCGCCTTCAGGGACAACGAAACGGGCGAGGACCACCCGGTGCAGCGCTTCATACGCGCGGTACGCGGCACGGCCCGGCCGTTCGAGCTCGTGACGCTACAGCCCTTCGATCGTGACGCGGTCGCGGAATTCGTGTCGGGGCTGCTCCACGAACAACCCGAGGAGATCGAGCGCATCGCCGACATCGTCCACGGCAAGAGCATGGGGAATCCCTTCTTCGCGCTCGAGATACTCAAGCAGCTCGTCCAGGACGGCGCGCTGTCGATCGTCAACGGATCGTGGCATACGAACGAAACGAGGCTGCGCCGGACCGAAATCTCCTCCACCATGCTCGAGACGGTCATGAAGCGCATTGACCTGCTCTCCGACCGGGAAAACCAGGTGCTCTCCTACGCCGCGGTGATCGGCCGCAAGTTCGACATCGGCCTTCTCTTCGAGTCGCTCGTCGCTGGCGCCGCGGACGGGTTTTCCAACGACGACGTGGTGCACATCGTGGACCGCGCGGTGGCCATGCAGCTCCTGGAGGCGGATGCGCAGGAGAAGGGCATGCTCTTCTTCGTGCACGACAGGATCAAGGAGGCCTTCTACAACAGGATGAGCGCCGAGCGCAGGCGGGCCCTGCACCTGGAGATCGCGCGCTCCCTCGAGCGGCGCCCGGATTTTTCCGTGTTCGACCTCGTTCACCACTACACGCAGGCGGGCGACAGGGAGGGAGTGCTGAGCCACGCCCTGCCCGCCGGGATGCGCGCGAAGGAGAGCTTCGCGAACGAGGAGGCCATCGGGTATTTTGGCGCCATCATGCGCATACTGGATGAAGACGGCGGGCTTGATTCCGCGTACGGGCGCACGCGCGAGCTCATGATGACAGGCATGAAGATGACCGGCGAGCTCTGCCTGCTCGCGGGGAGGAACGACGAGGCGATTGCGCTCTTCACGAGGCTTCTTCCGTATCTCGCGGACCAGCTCGAAAAGGCGTGGGCGTACCGCCAGATCAGCAACGCGCATTTCAAGAAGGGCGACTTCACGAGCTCCGAGCGCGTGGGCGCGCAGGGACTGGCGCTCCTGGGCGAGACGCTCCCCATTTCGGTCACCGCCGCGGTCGCTGGCATCCTCAGGGAATTTGCCGTGCATTTACTGCTCCGGCTCTTTCCCCCGCGGTACCGCGCGCGGCGCCGCGCGGAAAATCCAAGGCTCAAGCTCATCATCCAGTTCTACCATTCCCTGAGCTGGAACTACGCGCTCTCGTCGCTTCCCAAGTTCGTGCGCTCCACCCTGCGCATGCTCAATATCTCCGAGCGGCGCATCGGGCTGTCAAGGGAGCTCGCGATCAGCCTGCTGGGACTGGGGATGATGTACTCCGCGATGCCCGCGCGCGGCATCGCGATGATCTACCTGAGGCGCGGGCTCGACATCGCCGGGAGGCTGGGCGACGCGCTCTACACGGCTGTTTCAAGACAGCTCATAGGCACGCACTACTCCTGGTCGGGCGACATGACGCAGAGCACGGACTGGCTCGAGAAGGCTTACTCTGATTTCAAGAGGATCGGCGATTTATGGGAAACGGGACAGACCTGCAACATCGCCAGCGTCAACCGGTATTACCTGTCGCGCTACGACGAATGTGAAAAGATCCTCTTCGAGTGGATCGACATCAGCACGAAGATCCGCAACGATTACGGGCTGGCCAACGCGTTCGCGAACCTCGTCTGGGTCTACATCGAGGCCGGCGACTACGCGCGGGCGCGCGAATACGGGCAGCGCGCCCTGGATCTCTCGGGACGCCTTGAAATATGGTTCGCGCATTTTCTCGCGAGCGCCTACATGGGCTACCTCTACATCGAAGCCGGGGATTACCGCAGGGCGCTGCAGATGACCGACGCGGCCATGGAGCTCGACAGGCGGCATCACTTCACGCTTCGCGTGTATGCCGCGCCCCTCTACCTCTACCGCGCCGAGGCGCTCATGCGCTCCTACGAGGACGAGCGCGGCTCGCTTGGAAAGGGCGAGCGCTTGCGCCGGCTTTCAGAAATACGCGCGGCCTGGGCCGAGGCTTGGAAGGCGTGCAGGCGCTGGCCGGCGCACAGGGGACCGGCGGCCCGGGTACGCGCGCGCGTGCTCATGCTCGCGGGAAAGCATCGCGGCGCTGAGCGCGCCTGCGCGCGCGCGGTGGAGGAATGTTCACGCGCCGGACGGCGCTTCGAGCTCGCGAAGACGCTCTTCGAGTACGGGCTGATGCTTCGTGAAACGGGAAACGAGGTCAAGGCGGCCGCGCGCTTCGAGTCGGCGCTCAGGATGTTTCGCGAGATCGGCTCGCGGCAGTATGAGCGAAGGGCGGCGGAGCTGGTGGGGCAGGGCGCGGACGAGCGCAGCCCGGTCCAGAGACTCACGGACCGCCAGCGGCTCTCCTCCATCATCCGCATCAGCCAGGACATGAGCTCGATTCTTCGCCTTGACGTCCTCCTGGAGCACGTCATGGCGCGCGCGATCGAGGTGACCGGCGCGCAGCGGGGATACCTCTTCATGTACAACGATCGGACCAACGAGATCGAGCTCAGGGCCGCGAAGAACATTGGAGAATCGGGAATCCCGGAATACTCGCAGCACGTGATCGACGACGTGTTCAGGACCGGGAGAACCATCATCACCACCAACGCGGGCGAGGATGTCGCGCTCACGGAATTCCGCAGCGTGCGGGACTACGGCCTCAAGTCAATTCTTTGCATACCCATCACCAGGGTGGATCGGATGATCGGGGTGTGTTACCTGGACAATCCGCTTTCGACGGGCGTCTTCACGGACGACGACGCGGACCTCCTCTCCGTGTTCATGACGCAGGCGGCCATCTCGATCGAGAACGCCGCGCTCTACGCGAACCTGGAGGAGAAGGTGGCCGAGCGGACCCTCACGATCGAAAACCAGAAGCAGGAGCTCGAAAACCAGATATCCATGGCGCAGAAGATCCAGGTGGCGCTCCTTCCGCACAAGATACCGCGGATCCCCAACGCGGAGATCGCGTACTCGTACGTACCCATGATGGGAGTGGGAGGCGACTTCCTGGACGTGCACTTTGACGCCGAGCGGGGACTCCTGGGGCTATTTATCTGCGACGTCTCCGGCCACGGCGTGCCCGCGGCGCTCCTGGCTTCCATGGTCAAGATGTCCCTGCAGACCTGGCCCGAAACCATGGAATCCCCCGCGGTGACGCTGCGCTCCATCCAGCACGCGCTGGAGGGCAAGATGGGGAGCTACTTCATCACCGCGTGCGTGTGCTGCCTTGACCTGAAAACGGGTGAGCTCGTGCTTTCCTCGGCGGGGCACCCGCGGCCGCTCCTCGCGCATCGCAGCGGACCGGTCGAGGTGATCCAGTTGAAGGGGCGCGTCATGCTTGAGAGCCTGCGCCCCACCTACGTGGACCGGAAAATCACGCTGGCCCGTGGCGACAAGCTCGTCCTCTACACGGACGGTTTTCCCGAGGCGCGCAACGAAACGCTCGCGATGCTCGGCGACGAGGCGTTTTACGAAATGGTGCACTCGGTGTCGCGGGAGAGCCCCTCCCGCATGTGCGAGGGAATTTACCGGCGGGTGAAGGAATTCACCGGGGAGGGGCGGCAGATGGAGGACGATCTCACCATCCTCGTCCTGGAATACCGGGCTAGGTAATCGTGAGGTCAGGGGCAAAGGATTTCGGGGGGCCGATCAGCATAAGGTCGTTCAAGGTTGCCGCTTGTGTCACGATGCCAAAAAGAAAATCGGCCACGAATCGACACGGATCGCGCGGATTAACCCGCGTGAGCAGCGGTTCTCCTGTCTGTTTATCGAATCCGTGCGAATTCCTGGTGAACAGGTCGTGTATGGCGAATACCGGGAAACCGGCGCGTATGGTCGCGCTCGGTTGATCGGCGCCCAAAACCTGAAAAAATGGCTTGTCGTTCCGCATAATTCTGATAATTTGCAACCGTTTTGCGCTATAACTGTCTTGTTGAATAGTGACATGTGCTCGCTGGAATCCGTGCGCCCTTCGATACTGTGTTGCTTTAATTTTAATACTCAGGAGATCCTCTCATGGCCATGGAAATTGCCCGGGAAATTAGAGCAGTCCGTACACACGCCGGGAAAAAGGAGTCCCTGTTCACCTCGATCGCGTACCACCTGCACGGCGTGTTTTCCGTATTGATGCTTGCCGGAAACACGGTATTCTGGTTCACGCCGCTCATGACCGCGGCGTTCCTGAAGCTCGCGATACCGCTGAACGGATGGAGAAAGCTCTCCGGCCGCGTGATCAACGGCATGGCCAAAACCTGGATTTCGATCAATAACTTCAACATAGCGCTTACGAAAGGGATCAAGTGGGACGTGCGCGGGCTCGAGGGACTTTCGATGAAGCAGTGGTATCTCGTCATCGCCAACCACCAGACCTGGAGCGACATCGTGGTGCTGCAAAAGGTATTCAACCGGAAGATCCCGTTTCTCAAGTTCTTTTTAAAGAAGGAGCTCATATGGGTGCCGCTCCTGGGCGTCGCCTGGTGGGCGCTCGATTTCCCGTTCATGAAGCGTTACTCGGCGGCGTTTTTAAAGAAGTTTCCCCACCTGCGCGGCAAGGACATCGAGATCACGCGGAAGGCGTGCAAAAAGTTCGAAACCATACCGGTCTCCGTGATGAATTTTGTGGAGGGGACGCGCTTCACGGCGCTCAAGCACGATAAGCAGAACTCGCCTTTCAGGAACCTCCTCAAGCCCAAGGCGGGCGGCGTGGGATTCGTGCTCTCCACCATGGGAGAGCAGCTGCGCAGCATCCTGAACGTCACCATCGTGTATCCCGAGGGTGACACGCGGTTCTGGAGCTTTCTTTCCGGGCGCGTGCGCGAGGTGCGCGTGCTGATTGAAAAGATTCCAGTGACAGCGGACCTCCTTGGCGATTACATCGAGGACAGGGAATACCAGGCGCGGTTCCAGGAATGGCTCAATACGGTCTGGGCGAGAAAGGACGCGCTGTTCGAAGCGCAGTAGCAACGGCGCGTCGCGGCACAGGCTCCTCCAGCTGTCTGTGCGAAGACCATCCGCTTCCCGATGGGATTACAGGCTCGCTCGCGCGGGTAGCGAATTAATGCTCACGCGTCAGGAGCCTGTAAAGGAAAACCGTTCATTTTTTTCATACGCTATTCGTATTCACAAGGGACGCTCATCTTCGTCCCGGAGGATACGGAATGCTGCGCACGTCCATCAATATGAGCCACGCCGTCTTTGTGAAGATTTCCCTGGCCGCCGTCAGCCTGGATACAAGCCGCCGGGAGGTCGTCGTCATGCTCCTCCGGCGCGTCTTGCGCGACATCGACCGGTACAAGGGAGGGTCTACGCTGGTCAGGTACCAGCCGCGGGATCCCCTCAAGCTCTGGCATTGCTTTCCCATATGCTTCAAAAAGAATGAAAACGAATTCGCTTCTGATTTTCGAAAGCTGAGCAGGTTTTCGGTCTCCTATCTTGTGGCCATCGCCACGAAGCGATACCTGGAAGAGCTGCTGCGCGAAAAGGATTACATACTTAAGGGTACCTCTTTAAACCCCTCTTTAAAACGGCTCTGCATATGCCATC
>CALMJO010000438.1 GCA_937864375.1 uncultured Spirochaetota bacterium | reverse complement strand
GGATAGATGCGCGCACCGTCCGGCCGCAGGGACGCGGCCTCCCGCGCCGACCACACCGCCGTCTCGCGCGTGTCCCCGGGGAGCCCGGTCATGAGCTGGAGCACGCATTTCATTCCCCGCGCGCGCACCGCGCGGAAGGCCGTACGTACGTCATCCGACGAGTGGCCCCTGCACGAGGCCGCGAGCACGGCATCGTCGAAGGACTGCGCTCCCAGCTCAACCGTGTCGACCCCGAACTCCGCGAGGAGGTCAAGGGCCGGGGGCGACACGCAGTCAGGACGCGTAGATACGCGGATGCCGTGGATTTTCCCCTGCGCAAGGTAGTGAGCCGCCGGGGCAAGGAGGGCGCGCTGCGCCGACGGGCTTATGGCCGTGAAGCTCCCCCCGAAAAAGGCTATCTCCACCCGCGTTACGCCCGGACCGAGGGCCGGGAGGTATTCCTGCACCTTCCGGCGCACCTCGTCGGAAGCGGGCGGATCGGCCCTCCCCGCCGAAACCCGCTGGTTGCAGAAGACGCAGGTGTTCGGGCAGCCCAGGTGAGGCACGAAAATGGGGATCGTCACCCGGGTTTTAGGCATCCGGACTCCATCGCGGCGGCTCAAGTTCTTTTAAAATTAACATAACAAGAATTTTGTAATTATTTGTTCTATTGCTATATTATATACTAGTAATGTGGTAGTATAGGGGTACGATTTATACGCCCTCGGCTCACGGGCACTTGTTTGAGTGCTCCTGCTGCTACTGGAGGTAAGGCAATGGGAATGACAATAAAAAAACTCCTGATTATCAGTTTTACGGCAATTCTTGCCGCGGTGATAGGCCTGGGACTCATGTCGTATTCGTTCGAGAAAGGAATCCATTCGAGGGCGATCCAGTCCACGGGTTATCAGGACGAGAGCCTGTTTTTCAAGAGCCGGCTGATCGATCACCTTACCTGGGTGAACAACCTGCAGGAATCCATCTCCATGGGGACGCCCTTCACCGGGGAGCTCGACTACCACAAGTGCGGCTTCGGTAAGTGGTACTATGCCTTCAGGGGATCGGAATCATACAATAAGCTGGGGGCCGAGCAGCGGGGAATAGTCGACGCCATAGAGCCCTTCCATATCAAGCTGCACGGATCTGCCGAAAAGATCAAGGCGGCTGGCACCAGGGCCGCTGCAACCGAGATCTACGCGAACGAGACGAAGAAGAATCTTGCGGAGCTTCGCGCGCTCTTCGAGCGGCACATGGCGATCAACGATGAAATGGTGAAGGCGAACGCCGGTGCGATGGAGAGCTTCAGCCGGCTTTCAGTTATACTTACGATCGTGATAATCGCAGGCATGGCGGTGCTGCTGGGATTCGGGGCCTTTCGGATCATCCGTTCAATTACCCGCTCCATCGCGTCTTTTGCGGACGGATTCAACCGCACGGCCGCCGGCGACCTCACGACGAGACTCGACCTTAAATCGAAGGACGAACTGGGCATGCTCTCGCTCACGTACAACGAGTTCATAGGACGCGTGGGCGAGGCCGTGCGCGAGATGAAGGAGATGGCGGTGACCATGTCATCGTCGTCGGCGTCGCTCTCGTCGGCCTCGGTCGCGTTCGCGGAGAACGCCCAGGACCAGGCGGCCAACTCCGAGGAGATCACGGCGACGGTGGAGGAGATCTCCGCCGGCATGGATTCGGTCGCGTTGAACGCCGATCAGCAGTTTGGCAAGATGGGCACGCTGGTGGACCGGATCGGGGATCTTTCGAGGGTGATCATCGAGATGGGCGAGCGCGTGAAGTCCTCTCTTGATCTTTCCCGCGTCATCGCGGAAAAGGCAAAGGGAGGGGAGTCGACCCTCGCGCGGATGAGCGACAGCATGGCGAAGATCCGCGAGAGCTCCGGGGAGATGACGGGCATCCTCAACATCATCGGCGACATTTCGGACAAGATCAACCTCCTCTCGCTGAACGCGGCCATCGAGGCGGCGCGCGCCGGGGACGCGGGGCGCGGTTTCGCGGTCGTCGCCGACGAGATATCCAAGCTCGCCGACCAGACCGCCTCGAGCGTGAAGGAGATCGGGAACCTGGTACGCGTGAACGAGCAGGAGATCATGCATGGACGGACCGACGTCGAGGGAACGGTGAGCGTCATCAGCGAGATCATCAGCGGCGTGGCCTCCGTGAGCGAGCTCATGGACTCGATCTACGGCTTCATGCGCAGGCAGATGGAGATGAACGACCAGCTGGCCGCGGAATCGGCGAGCGTCAGGGAGCGCGCCGGGGAGATCCGCACCTCCACGGCCGAGCAAAAGAACGCGGTGGCCGAGATCGTGAAATCGATTTCCAACATCAGCGGGCTCACGCAGTCGGTGGCGTCCAGCGCCGAGGAGATCTCGGGCAACGCGGAGGAGATCGCGGGCATGGCCGAGACCCTCAAGCGCAGGGTGGATTTTTTCAAGGTTTGATGCCGCCGGGATCGCGTGTCCTGCTTCGCATGACCTGGTAGCGGATGAACGGCTAATTTTCTACAAGCGTGATTCCGTACAAGCGGAGTTTCATCTTCGCCCTTGCCGAATTGAATATAGCCGATGGGAATGTAATCCTTCCATGATTCATCCTTCGCAAGGATGACCCTGGTGCCGGACGGCAAGGGTCTTAGGTGCAGACTTTCATGTTAGTACAGCATGAGGGCGGGCCGTCATCCAGAAAAAATGAAAATATGGACGAGCCTTCTTTGAATGAACCACGAATGAACACAAATGGGCACGAATAATATGTTATAGCGGATCACGTTTGAATAAAAAGTGCTATTAATTTTATAC
>CALMJO010000437.1 GCA_937864375.1 uncultured Spirochaetota bacterium | reverse complement strand
CTACACCTCTCTATTCGTCGGCAGCGTCAGATGTGTATAAGAGACAGCCTCGGGAATGGTCATCTACTTCGCATACGGAAGGCGCCACAGCGTCATGGCGAAGCTGAGACGGAATAACGGAAAGGGGATGAAGAGATAACGGCTTAAAGGCGATAGGGAGATAAAGGACAAGGCGTGTTCTCTTGCGGGAATCCGCCTCAAGCCAGGTAGTGTAGTTAAACTACCCAACGGGTATGCCTCGCGGCAAAAGCTCAGAGGCAGGAGAGGCGGAGATTTCCGGGATAAGGGAGATAATGAATCTTGAATTTCCTCCTGAAAAAGTATTCCAGGATTGCGTAACGATTGAATTTATCGACAAGCCCACCCAACGCCTTTATCTCTTTAATCGCCGTTCGCCTTCATCTCTTCCATCCCCCATGAAGGGCGCCCTCACGACAAGCGCCGGCTAGCGCCTGTCCACGACGAGCTTGGCGCGGCCGTCCGCGCCGGTTTCAATGGCAAGCTTCTCCACGAAGGCGAGCCTGGCGACCAGCCCGAGCTCATGCTCGATTGCCGTGGTGATTGCGTGCTCCAGGCTTTTAAGCTTCTTGATGTCCGCGTCGAACATGGCCGGCTGCACCTCGACCTCGATCGTCAGGACGTCCTCGCCCCTTTCCTCGTCGATCACGATCCTGAACAGGAGCTCCAGGCCCGTCGCGCCGCCCAACAGCTCGCCCATGCGCGAGGGAAAGATGTTGATGCCGTTCACCACCACCATGTCGTCGGCCCGCGCTGCCACGCGCTCCATGCGCGCGGTCGTGCGCCCGCAGGGACACGGGCCATCCATGATCGAGGAGAGGTCCCCGGTGCGGTATCGGATGAGCGGGAAGCCCTCGCGCGTGATCGTCGTGATCACGAGCTCGCCCTCGGCGCCGCGCGGGAGCGGCTCGGCGGTGACCGGGTCGACGATCTCGACGATGAAATGGTCTTCGTTGATGTGCAGCCCGTTCCTGTGCGCGCACTCGCCCGAAACGCCCGGTCCCATCATCTCGTTCACGCCGTAGATGCTGAACGCCCTGAGGTGGAGCTCCTCCTCGATGCGCGCCCGCTTCGCCTCGCTCCACGGCTCCGCGCCAAAAAGCCCCGTCTTGAGATTGAGCTCGTCGGGGTGTATGCCCATCTCGCGGAGGTTGCGCGCGATGCGGAACGCGTAGCTCGGGGTGGAGAGGAGCACCGTCGTCTTGTAGTCCTTCATGATATGGATCTGCTGGCGGACGTTGCCGGTCTGCGAGGAGGGAATGACCGACGAGCCCAGCTTTTCGGCCCCGTAGTGCAGGCCGAAGCCCCCGGTGAACATGTTGTAGTCGAAGGCGATCTGCGCGAAATCGTGGTCGGTGACGCCCGCCCCGGCGAGCACCCGCGCGACGATGTCGGACCAGTGGTGGATGTCGTTCATCGTGTAGCCTATGGCGATGGGCCTTCCGGTCCTCCCGGCCGTCGAATGAATGCGCACGATGTCCCGGAGCGGTACGGCGAACATGTTGTAGGGGTAGCTCTTTCTCAAGTCCTCCTTCGTGGTGAAGGGGAGCCGCTTCATGTCATCCACGCTCCGGATCCTGCCGATGTCGATCTTCGCGGCGTCGAAGGACTCGCGGTAAAAGGCCACGTTCCGGTATACCCTGTTCAGGGTGCTCTGGAGGCGCTCGATCTGGAGCTGAAGGAGTTCCTCCCGCGGCATCGTCTCTGACTTTGCGTTGTAGATCATGTACGTTCCTCCTCGCCTAAGTCGCTGATGCTCCTGTAGTCCTTGCCCAGGTAGGCGCGCTGGACGTCGTTGTTGTTAAGGAGCTCGCCCGAGGTTCCCTCGAGCACGATCTGACCCGTTTCTATCACGTATCCCCGGTCGGCGATCTTAAGCGCCGCCCGGGCGTTCTGCTCCACGAGGAGGATGGTGTTTCCCTGGCCCCGCAGCTTTTTGATTTCCTCGAATATCCCCTTCACGATAATGGGCGCCAGTCCCATGGAGGGCTCGTCCATCATGATGAGCCTGGGGCCGCCCATGAGCGAGCGCCCTATGGCGAGCATCTGCTGCTCGCCCCCCGAGAGCGTGCCCGCGAGCTGCGACGAGCGTTCCCCGAGGCGCGGGAACATCGCGTAGACCGACGCAAGCGCATCGCGCGCTTCCTTCTTCTTCCCCTTGCGCAGCCGCGCGTAGGCGCCCAGTTCCAGGTTTTCGCGCACGGTCATGGTGTTGAAGACCATACGCCCCTCCGGCACCAGCGAGCAGCCCGCGGCCACGATCCGTTCGCAGCCGGCTCCGCCGATGGACTCCCCGGCGAACATGATCTCCCCCTCCCGCGCGCGCACGATCCCCGCCACGGTC
>CALMJO010000436.1 GCA_937864375.1 uncultured Spirochaetota bacterium | reverse complement strand
GGGCCCGTGGACCTGGCCGTGATCATCGTGCCCAAGGAAAAGGTGCGCGCGGCGGTGGAGCAGTGCGCCGCGCGCTCCATCCCCGCGGCGGTCGTCATCACCGCCGGCTTCTCGGAGACGGGGGCCGCGGGCGCGCGCCTCGAGCGCGAGGTGATCGACGCCGCGCGCGCGGGCGGCGTGAGGATCGTGGGCCCCAACACCATGGGCATCTTCACCGGCGCGCCGCGCAGGCTGCAGGCCATTATGGCCTCCACCATGGTGAAGGCCGGTCCCGTCGCAGTCGTCGCGCAGAGCGGGAACCTCGCGACCTCGCTCATGTTCCGCTACACCCGTCGGGGGTTCGGCATCAGCCGCCTGGTGAGCTCGGGAAACGAGGCCGACCTCACCATAGAGGACTACCTTGAGCTCCTCGAGCACGACGACATGACGCGGCTCATCTGCCTCTACGTGGAGGGCCTGCGCGACGGAAGGCGCTTCTTCGAGACCGCGTCGCGCATCTCGCGGAAGAAGCCCATCGTGCTCATCAAGGGGGGCACGAGCGCCGGCGGCGCGAAGGCGGCGGCCTCCCACACCGGCGCGATCGCCGGGGACGCGGCCATCTTCGCATCCATGTGCAGGCAGGCGGGCGTCGTCCAGGCACGCACCGTGGACGAGGTCACGGACATATCCGGGCTGCTCCTTACCCAGCCGGAAATAACGGGCAGGCGCGTGGGCATCATCACCCAGGGCGGCGGCTGGGGCGTGATCGCGACCGACGTCTGCGCGGCCGAGGGGCTCCAGGTCCCGCCGCTCGCCGACGATCTCGTGACGAAGCTCGACGCGATCCTCCCCGAATTCTGGAGCAGGCGAAACCCCGTGGACCTGGTCGCGCCCGGGCGCGTGAGTGCCATCACGGACACGATCGACCTCATCGTGAAGAACGCAGGCATGGACGCGATCTTGCTATTGGGACTGGGCTACATGACGCTGCGCGCGCGGCGCTGGCTCGAGTCCCCCATACTCCCGCGCGAGGTGACCGAGGGTCCCGCCGCCATGATGATCTCCGAGGAGATAAAGCTCCTTGACATGGTGTGCGAGCAGGTCAAGAGGCTGGGGAAGCCCATCATCCCGGTCATGGACCAGGTCGCCTTTGACGAGCCGGGAGAAGGAAATCTCCCCGCGTACCTTGACGGGCACGGCCTCATGGCATACTCCTCGCCCGAGCAGGCCATCAGGGCGCTCGCGAAGGCGGCCGAGTATTACCGGTGGAGAAGGAACGCCGCGAAACCTGGATGATGCTTTAACCGGGTACGCCTTTCATGGGGGAGGTGGGGGTTAAAGAGATGAAGGGGATAAAGGATTTGGGGTTGCTCCCGGTTGTTTCGCGCCCGTCTTCCGGGTGAGAAATATTTTGCACGACGATACAGGCAAAATTTCTCCCTGCGGCCGAAATGACAGGCGCATGCCGCGTCCTCATCATCGGAACTCCATCTCTTTTCTTATCTCTTCCATCGCCGTTATCCTTTATCTCCTTATCCCCTTTTCCGTTGTTCCAGGTTTGCATGAAACGGCGGCAGGCGCCCTCCGCGGCGCACTTTTTTCCGGTGATTTCAGGAATACGGTTGACCCGCCGCGCGGAAGGTGCCCTACTAGATGCACGCGTTTATTTTCAAAAGTGAGAGCCGCATGAAAAAATACATACTCGATACGAACATCGTCATCAACGATCCCGCGCTCCTGAAGCAGTGGAGCCCCCGCTGCCAGATCTACCTTCCCAGCTTCGTGCTTCGCGAGGTGAACAACTTTGGCAAGAGGAGCAAGGCGAACACCCAGGCGGCCGAGGAGATCCACAAGCTGATCGAGGACGCCCTTTCCCGCGGATTCATCCGCTTCGCCTACATCGACCCCAAGCAGTTCGACCGCCCGGCGCCGGGACTGTTCCGCACCAGGCGCATCACGACGAACGACTACCTGCTGGCGCACTTCACCCTCGAGTTTTCACGGATCAAGGAAGGCAAAAACGTGACCATGGTCACCGACGACGTGGCCCTGTACAATTACGCCAGGAGCCTGGGGATGAACACGCTCAACCTCAGGGAATTCCACTCCGAGCTCGCGCACTTCAAGACCGTGAGCCTGGACGAGGTGGGGGCCCGCGCCGCCGCCGGCGGATACTGGCTGCTTCGCGCGCTGGCACCGGTCGCGGCGGGCGCGCTCCTCGCGCTGGCGGGGGGGCTCTTCATCAACTACTTTGGGCTGATCAGCGCACTCCTGGGAGGGGGTGCGATGGTCGCGCTCATCGCCGCGCTCGCGATCATGCTCCTGTTCATACGATCGCGCTGGAGGCTCTCCTACTCGATCCTCCAGGTCCTCCTTGGCCTGTTCGTACTCTACGAGGGACTGGGCGACGTCATCGACGCGTCGGCGCCGGCGCTCCTCGTCACGCTGCTCGCGGGGCTGTTCCTCATCATGACCGGGCTGGACAACCTGGGCAAGCGCGCCAAGGGAACCTTCCTGGAAAAGTACAGGGCGTTCATCTTCAAGGACTGAAGGCACGTCATGAAAAGAGCATTGATCCTCGCCGTCTCCATCATCATTGCTCACTGTTCAATACTAATGGCAGAAGAAAAGACCCGTATCGCGGTGCTGGACTTCAAGGCCAACGATGTATCCATCTACGCCGCCAAGGCCGTTTCGGACATCATCGGCACCGAAATGACCGCCCGCAACGAGTTCACCATGATCGAGCGCGCGCAGATCAACGCCATCCTCACCGAGCAGGGATTCCAGCAGGCGGGCTGCACCGAGCAGGAATGCGCCGTGCAGGTGGGAAAGCTCCTCTCCGCGAAGAAGATTCTCGTGGGAAGCCTGTCCCGCCTGGGAACCGTGTATGCCATCAACGCGAAGATCGTGGACGTGGAGAGCGCGCGCGCCGAATACGCGGAATCCGAGCGCTGCACCAGGGAGGACGACCTGGAGCCGGCGGCGCGCATCCTCGCCGTGAAGCTCGTGAACAAGATCTCCGGGAAGAGCTACCCCATCCCCGAGCGCACCTACATCGCCGAGGAGCCACGCCCGCGCTTCGCCTGCGCGCTGGGCTACACCTACAACTGGTACCAGGCCAACTGGACGATTCCCGTGCTGAAGGGCGCCGCGCTCGCCGACTCCAAAGTAAAAATGGGGAGCATCCGCTTCAACATGAGCCCGAGCTATGACCTCACCGACGTCGTCACGCTCAAGTCCAGCATCGAGTACATCGTCTTCCAGTCGGATTTTCCTTCCAACACATCGGAACATCATGCAACATACGACTTGAGCCAGTATGTCACTGGTGGAACTGCAGCGTATCTCGCAAGGACACTGGGCATAGGGTTCGATGTGCAATTCAACTACCGGGCCAGGGCCTACGTGCCTTATTTCTCCGTGGGCGCCGAATACATGAGATGTTTTTTCTCCAATGATGGCATGACGTTTAGCACGTATGCGGTGGATTATCCTGGCGGAGTTAACTATTATTCCGTTGATTATAAACTAGTCGCTAATTCCTCCAACGTGCTCATGGGCAGGGCAAACGTGGGCGTCATGATCAGCCTCTCCAGGTACGTGGATTTGAACATCTCGGGCGGCGTCTCAAGGCCTCTCGGCACCCCGGTCTTCAACGGGCTCACCATTCGTAAGACCTATGAAAACACAGCGAACGATGGCGGGGGAACCTACGCAGGTCTCTATGGCGATCTCGAGCACTCATTGCGAAACAAGGCGGCGAATTACACAAGCGGCGAGCGCCTCCTCCTTATCATGGCGCAGGGCGAGGTGGTCCTGAGGCTATTTTAGGCTCGCCAACCAGCTGTCCTTTTCACGAAACTACCATGCTTACCCCGGGCCCGAGAGATCATCGCGTGTCCACCGGGTCATCCCGAGCGGAGTCGAGGGACGATCTGGCAGATTTGCATAGTTAAGCTTCAAAGCAGGTCATCCCGAGCGGAGTCGAGGGACGATCTGGCAGATTTGCATAGTTAAGCTTC
>CALMJO010000435.1 GCA_937864375.1 uncultured Spirochaetota bacterium | reverse complement strand
GAAGCATGGACTTCCAAACGTCGTACGCAATGGCGTCCTTCAGCGCGTCAATGTGCACGTTCCCGTCTCCCGCGTGCCCGAACATGATGGAGCGCAGATTGAGGGAGGTCAGGTACGCCTTCACTTCCTTCAGGAATGGCGGAATCTGCGAGCGCGGCACCACGGTGTCCTCCGACAGGAAAACCGGGCTTTCCTTCATGATTGCTTCGCGGATGGCGCGGCGCGCGCGCCAGATGCGCTCGCTCTGCGCCTTCGTGGCGGCGACCATGATGCGCTCCGGCGCCGCACTCACGCATGATGAGAGCCTCTCTAAATCGGCCTCCACCGCCAGCTCGTTCGTTCCGTCGAGCTGGACGAGCAGGTGCGCCCGCGCGTCTGGGAAGGCGATCTCCTGGCCAAAGTGCCGGGCCACCAGGCGTATTGCATCCTCCTCCATGAATTCCAGCGCCGCAGGGGTTATCCGCGCACTCAGGATGCGGTACACGTCGTCCACGGCCTCTTCCAGGGAATCGTAGGGGATGAGCAGGTCCGTCACGAACGGCGCCGCGGGAACGAGCCGCAGGAGAATCCGCGTGATGACGGCGAGCGTTCCCTCGGATCCCGTGAGCATGCCGACCAGGTTGTATCCCGTGGCATTTTTTACATACTTGCCGCCCGTGCTGACTATGCCGCCGTCCGGGAGCACGCATTCAAGCCCCAGGATGTAGTCCTTGGTCGTCCCGTACTTTACCGCGCGTGGCCCCCCCGCGCCCTCGGCGACGTTTCCCCCTATGGAGCATGATTCGAGGCTCGACGGGTCGGGCGGGTACATGAGGCCGTGTTCTAGCGCAGCGCGCTGTATGTCGCCCGTGATCGCGCCGGGCTCGACGAGCGCGGTCATGTTCCGGGGGTCGATTTCGATGATGCGGCTCATGCGTTCGAGCGAAAGCAGGACGCCCCCCGCGACCGGAACCGCCCCGCCGGTAACGCCCGTCCCCGTCCCACGGGGCACCACGGGGACGCCATGCTCCGCGCATGCCGTCATGACCGCGCTCACCTCCGCCGTCGATTCCGCCAGGACGACGAGCTCAGGTGCATGGCTGCAATCAGAGGTCTCGTCGCGGGCATACTTGTCAAGGTCCGCGGCATTGGAGCGCATTCTGGTCGGTCCAAGCTTCTTCTCCAGTTGCTTTTTCACGGCATCGATCGCGCGGCTCATGGCATCCCCCGTCGTTACGCTGTAAGCGCACTACGAAATTCCGAATATTTCAATAAGAATCCGAATTTCTGTCCGAAAAGCCCGGTTTCCCGGCTGTTCAGCCGGTAAAAAGTACTTTACTTCCAGTAAAAATCCGGAAACCATCGTCCAGGCGGATAATCCTGACCGCGGGAGTGGCGAAACCCATGTTACTCAAGAAGAGCAATATCCTGTCCAACAAGTTCGTGGCGCTCATAGAGGATAACATCCAGGAGATAGCGGATATGTTCATGAACGATCTCCTGAAGAGCCCGGAAACGGTGGCGTATCGCCAGCTCGACAGGCAGGAGGTGTACGAGGCCGCTTACAAGCGCCTGCACGAGATTTCCAAGTGGATAATGAAGGACTATCCCAAGCAGGAGATCGAGCGCTATTATCGCCAGATTGGGCGCGAGCGTTTCGAGCAGGGAATACCCTTTACCGCCGCCTTCAGGTTCCTGGTGCTCTTGAAGCGTCATACCTGGATCTTCGTATTGAAAAAGCTCTATTACGATGCGACCGTCTATGAGCAGGCGCTGGAGCTCAACAACCGTGTGGTGCTTTATTTTGATCGCGCCGCCTATTACCTGCTGTGCGGGTATGATGACATGCTAAAAAAGAAGTGGTAAAAAAATTTGCAAATGTTATTGACAGATATATACGATAACTTTTATGGTCATTCCCACGCAAGAGCGTACATATAAGGCGTTTAAAAAATTTAAAAAAATTACTTGACGCTGGATATCACAATCCATATATGTACTTCACGTTGTCGCGAATCTGGTATGTGTTCTTTAAAAGTTTTGGATGCTTCTGTAGCCCACTGCAAAAAGTTGCAAATTGGCTTGACCCTGTTTCGCGGGTTAAGTATTTTGTAACTGCATAGCTTACAAGCTCTATACAACGAATTTTCACATATCGATTCCCAGAACGCTGGGGATTTTTTATCTCCCAATACTGGTTCTTTGAAAACTGAGTAGTATTTTTCCTTCGAACGATTCACGTCAATTTTCGAAACTAAAAACTCTCATATAGACTTATCTATTACGGAGAGTTTGATTCTGGCTCAGAACGAACGCTGGCGGCGCGTTTTAAACATGCAAGTCGAACGGGATCCCTGATGCTTGCATTGGGGTGAGAGTGGCGAACGGGTGAGTAACACGTGGATAATCTACCTCAAGGATCGGGACAACCATTGGAAACGATGGCTAATACCGAATGAGATGGTGGCGGCGCAAGCCGCAGCCATTAAAGGTGGGGACCGCAAGGCCTACCACCTTGAGATGAGTCCGCGGCCCATTAGCTTGTTGGCGGGGTAAAGGCCCACCAAGGCAACGATGGGTAGCCGGCCTGAGAGGGTGAACGGCCACACTGGGACTGAGATACGGCCCAGACTCCTACGGGAGGCAGCAGTTAAGAATCTTGCGCAATGGGCGAAAGCCTGACGCAGCGACGCCGCGTGGACGATGAAGGTCTTCGGATTGTAAAGTCCATTAAGCAGGGACGAATAAGCAACGGGTAATATTCGTTGTGATGACGGTACCTGTCTAAAGCCTCGGCTAACTACGTGCCAGCAGCCGCGGTAAGACGTATGAGGCAAGCGTTGTTCGGAATTATTGGGCATAAAGGGCGTGTAGGCGGGGGATTAAGTTAGGTGTGAAATCCACGAGCTTAACTCGTGAACTGCATCTAATACTGATTCTCTTGAGTTCTGGAGAGGAGAGCGGAATTCCCGGTGTAGCGGTGAAATGCGTAGATATCGGGAAGAACACCAGTGGCGAAGGCGGCTCTCTGGCCAAGAACTGACGCTAAGGCGCGAAAGTGTGGGGAGCGAACGGGATTAGATACCCCGGTAGTCCACACCGTAAACGTTGTATACTAGGTGTTAGTGGGTTACTGCTAGTGCCGACGCAAATGCATTAAGTATACCGCCTGGGGAGTACGCCCGCAAGGGTGAAACTCAAAGAAATTGACGGGGGCCCGCACAAGCGGTGGAGCATGTGGTTTAA
>CALMJO010000434.1 GCA_937864375.1 uncultured Spirochaetota bacterium | reverse complement strand
CGGGCCGGGTGTCGGGGGCCTTCAATTTTTTCGAGAGGGTGGAGGCCCATGGAGGCCTGTTCGCGAGGCTGGGCGGCCATGCGCAGGCGTTCGGCTTCTCCGCCGAACCTGGCCGGCTCCCCGAGATACGGGACAGGATCGCCCAAAGCCTCGAGGGGTACCGCGAATCGGCCGAGCGGCGCGGCCTGCATATTGACGCAAAGCTCCCCCTTGAATCAATTTCCGCCGAGCTCGTGCGGGAACTGGCCCGGTTTGAGCCTTACGGCCATATGAACGAGGAGCCGCTGTTTCTCACCACGGGGCTCAGGGTGGGAGATTCCCAGCGCTTTGGGTCCGGCCGGGTGCATGGCAAGTTCCGCTTCGCGGGACGCCCGGCGGTCGAGGCCGTGGGATGGAACATGGGCGCGGTCATGCAGGCGGCCGGAGCGGGTCCGCTTGACCTGGTATATCGACTGGAGCTGAACGAATACAACGGAGTCAAGAGCCTCAGGATGCTCATCGTCGACATGGACGTGCCGGGTTAGGGCGGCCGGGAGGGGCGCCTGTCCCCGTTTTACAACCCCGCACTGCAATAAAAAAGTACTTGATTGTAGCAACCGGTTGTTGTCACATTGATGCTGGCTCACAATATTCGATAGCGGAAGGCACACCAGCTTCGAGCGGGGATATAATATGAATATAGAGATAAAAGATCAGGATTCACAGGTGAACGTCGTCGTAAACGGCGACATCGAAATGATGACGATCAAGGAATTCAAGGAGAAACTCCTCAATATAGGGCAGACCGTCGACAAGGACATAGAACTTGACCTTGCCAACGTGGAATACATCGATTCCTCGGGAATTGGCGTGCTGGTAAGCCTGTTGAAGCTTCAGAAAAAGAAGGGCAAGACGCTCAAAATCCGCAAGATGAGCTCCAAGGTTATGAACGTTCTCAAGCTCTCCTCCCTGTCCGACATGTTCGAATTCTAGAACGCGCGCAATGAACCTCCGGGTCGGTATCGGCTACGACGCGCACGCCTTCGCCGATGACCGCCCGCTCTACCTGGGCGGCGTGCGCATCGATCATCCCCGCGGCCTCGCGGGCCATTCAGACGCCGACGTCCTCATCCATGCCGTAATCGACGCGCTCCTGGGCGCCGCGGGCCTTGGAAACATAGGCCGCCTCTTTCCCGATACCGGTCCCGAATTCAAGAACATCCGGAGCCTTGAGCTTCTCAAAAAGGTGTCCGATCTGCTGGTCGCCCGCGACGCGCGCATCGTGAACATCGACACGGTCGTGGTGTGCGAGGCTCCGCGCATCGGTCCCTACGAGGAGCGGATGAAGGAGGCGCTTTGCGGCGCCCTGGCGGGCCTTCCCGCCGGCTCCATAAGCATTAAGGGCAAGACCACCGAGGGGATGGGCTTCGAGGGAAGGGGCGAGGGCATTTCGGCTCAGGCCGTGGCGCTGCTCCAACTTGCGGAAGGCGTGTCTCCGGCCGAATAATTTATGGGCCCCCCTCAAATATCCGTTGACAGCCCCCTGAACCGGGGTGATTTCATACAACGTTTACCGGCAATCGCCGCCGCGATCCCTATTTTCCGGGTAGAGCCATGATCAAGAACGATTTTGAACTCCTCGTCCGCGGTGCGGAAGAGATCATCCCGCTGGACGAATTCAAAAAGAAGCTGGAGAAATCCGAAAAGGAGCAGAAGCCGCTCATCATCAAGACCGGCTTTGACCCCACGGCCCCCGACATCCACCTGGGGCACGCCGTTCTACTGAGGAAGATGCGCCATTTCCAGCAGATGGGCCACACGGTCGTCTTCCTCGTGGGCGATTTCACCGGCATGATCGGCGACCCCTCGGGGAGGTCGTCCACCCGCAAGTCCCTCACCAGGGAAGAGGTCCTGGAAAACGCGGAGACCTACAAGCGCCAGGTGTTCAAGATCCTGGACAGGGAAAAGACGAAGGTGGTGTTCAACTCCGAATGGTGCGCCGGCATGACGTTCACCGACGTGCTGGGGCTCACCGCCAAGTACAACGTGGCGCGCATGCTCGAGCGCGACGATTTCGCGAACCGGTACAGGGGGGGGGTGCCCATCACCATCCTCGAATTCATGTATCCCCTGGTCCAGGGCTATGACTCGGTGGCCCTGCGGGCCGACGTGGAGCTCGGGGGCACCGACCAGAAGTTCAACCTGCTGGTGGGGCGGGATTTGCAGCGTGAATACGGCCAGGAGCCCCAGGTGATCCTGACGGTCCCCCTGCTCGTGGGCACGGACGGCGTGCAGAAGATGAGCAAATCCCTGGGCAACTACATAGGCATCAACGAATCCCCCAAGGACATGTTCGGCAAGGCCATGTCGATCTCGGACGACATCATGTTCATCTACTACCGCCTGGTGACCGACGTCCCCATGGACGAGGTCGGGAAAATGGAACGTGCGGTGAAGGACGGGAGCATGCACCCGCGGGACGCCAAGGTGCGCCTCGCGAAGGAGATCTGCGCCGAATACTACGATCGCGACACCGCGGACCGCGCCGAGGCCGAATTCAACAAGATATTCGTCAAAAAGGACCTCCCGGACGAGATCGAGGACTTCGCGATCCCTGCCGCGGAGGTGAAGGACGGGAAAATATGGCTGGTAAAGGTCCTGGTGCTCGCGAAGCTGGCCGGGTCAAGCGGCGAGGCGCGCCGGCTCATCAAGGGCGGGGGCGTGTATATTGACGGCACCAAGGTGCCCTCGGAGGAGCACGAGCTCGTCCTGCCGTGCGAATGCATCGTCAAAGTCGGAAAGAGAAGGTTCGTGAGGGTAAAGGGCTGATACCCCTTTTTTTGTAACCCTTCGCCAATTCCTATGTCAGACACGTATGATCTACAGGTGCTCGACAGGGTCCTCGCGGGTGACACGGAGGCCTTCGCCGGGATCGTCGAAAAGTATCAATCCATGGTGTACCGCTACGCGTACTCCAGGGTGCACAACTACGACGAGGCCTGTGACATTTCGCAGGAGATATTCGTGATGATCATGGAATCCCTGGCCGGTTTTCGGCGCGAGTCCAAGTTTTCGACCTGGCTCTACAGCATCATGGTGAACTACCTCCGCAACTACCGGAAGAAGGCGGCCAGGTTCACCTCCCTGTCCCTGGCCAGGGGCGATGGCGACGAAGAATACGAAATCCAGATCGCGGACGAGCGCCAGAACCCGGAAGAGGAAGTGATCACCGGCGATTCGCTCAGGATAGTGAAGGAAGAGCTGTACAACCTGCCGGAGGACTACCGGGACATACTCATACTGCGCGACATCGAGGGCATGGCCTACAACGAGATCGAGAGCGTGCTGGGCATCAACCTTTCCAACGTGAAGGTACGGATCCACAGGGGACGGGAACTGCTCAAGAAGCGGCTGGGGGCGCGGGGGGTTCTATGAGCCACGAACACATACCCTTTGATATGCTGTCCGAAATGCATGACCATCTTCTCGCGCCCGGCGAGGAGGAGCGGGTCCGCGCACACCTGAAGTCCTGCGCTCAGTGCCGCCGGGAGTTTGAAGACACGGGACGCATGATTTCCATGGTCGCGGCACTTCACCGCTCCCGGCCCCGCGACGAGCACGCCCTCGTCCACGCCGCGATGACGCGCATACGGCGGAAGCAGCGCCTCCAGGGGCTCAGGCGCTATGTGCCCACGGCCGCTGCGGCCGCGGTGATCATCCTGGCGCTCAGCGTCGACCACATAAGCATGAAACAGGAAAAGGCGCCCCAGGAGATGCTGGCGCTCCGCCAGCCCAGGGAATCGGCGCGTTTTGAATTCCCGCGATTCGAGGTGCGCGAGATCTCGGGCAGGGGCGATTCCAGGAGAACGCTCACCATGCTTAAAAGGAACAACGCGCGCATCATTACCGTCACCGATTCCACGATAGAGGGCGAAATGCCCGCCCACGGCTTCGAGGAGATTGCGCGGGAGATCCGCAGCCAGAAGGCCTACGGCCCTCCGGTCGCCTCGAGGGAAATGCCGGCCCAGAAGCCCGCCGCTTCAAAGTCCATGGCGGGGGACAAGGCCGAGGAAAAGAAAAAGGACGCGCTCGCGGATGAAAGCCGGGCCGAGGCTCCCGCGGCAGAAGCGGAAGAAAGCAAGCCCAGGGGCACCATGGTTAGGTTCAGGATCAACCTTCAGTCGCAGTGAACCCGCAGCCCGGCGCTCACCGCGGCTGATCACCGCGTGCGCCGGGTCGTCCTTCATAAGCCTTCCAGTTCAGGATTTACCGGGTTATATTATAAAGACCAGCTGATCGGCGGTTTAACCGGGGGTGGATGATGCGCGCCGTCCGGGACGCGGCACCGGGTGCCGGCGAAAGCCCCGAACGCATACGGGCTGTTTTTGGCCCGATCGGCGCGGAGCGCGGTTGAACCGGGTTTGATGATCGGCCCCCCCCTATCCGTGACGCGCGCATGAAGAAATGGATTCCTATTTACGCTTCCGGCTTCGCGGACCCTTCCGGGCGGCCGGCGCGCGTTCCCGTTTTGCGAGCACCACCTCCCCGAATTCCCGGTAAAAGTCCTTGAACTCGTCATGCTTGCGCAGGGGGCGCACATGGGGCTCCCTGCCTTCCCTGAGCTCCCTCAGGTAGGTCGTGAGCACGTAAATGGGGCCGGTGATGCGGTGGCTGAGCCTTATGATAACGAACACGATTATTATGGTCTGAAGTACGGCTGCGATCACTATTATCCTGAGGACAAGCTCGCTGTTTTTGCGGATCTCCACGAGTTTCGTGATGTTGCCTTTAAATACGGCCTGCCCGGTCCTGATGACGGGATTGGCGGTGTTCTGGAGGGCGGGCGTGGTGAGGAACATCTCTATGATCGCGTCCTGGGTCCCCACGATCTCGTTGATGTAGGTCGCGCTGCGGCTCGCATAGAAGTAGAGGATGACGGTGACGATGAGCAGGGTCACCAGGGGGACCAGCGCGATCTTGAGCGCGAGGCTGTACTGGAGCTTTTTGTTGAGTACGTAATGGGTTCTCGTAACGGTCATGGGCTCCCCCCGGCGGCATCGCGCGGACAGTATTTTGATTGAAATAAAACCGGTTTATCTTCCATAATGATACGGCTGCGGGTCAAAAGGTCAAGGATTTTGTGCGCGCACGGCCGTCTCCATCTCGCTTCCCCGGGGGTTAAGGATGTATACCATCAGTCTGGTAGGTTCACTGCTCGCCTCGCTTCTCCTCCTGTCCTCCGCCATCTTCGTGCTCTACAAGGACTGGAACGACCAGGTGAGCCGGTACTACAGCAACGTTGTGCTGGGCGGCTTCCTGATTCTCTCGACGATGTTCCTCACTTACGCGTTCCCCGATTCTCCCTATCTCACCCAGATCAACAGGATCACGCAGATAGGCACCTCCATCACGTTCAGCGGGATGTTCTTGTGGTCATTTGTGTTTCCCAAGCGCGAGAAAAAGTTCCCCTTCAAATATACGCTTCTCATGGTACTTCCCGCTTATGTGACCGGCGGAATCGCGTTGCTGACCGATCTCACCATCACGAGCGCCTATTTCCAGGACGGCGCGCTGGTGCGCGATTACCGCTTCTTTTATCCCATTTACGCAGGCGTCGCGTTCCTCTATGTCATCATGGGTATCGTCCTCCTGGTCGTCAAGTACGTCAGGACGAAGGTCGCAATCTACCGGCTCCAGATGAGATTCGTGTTCATCGGCACCGGAGTCGCGATGGCGATCGCCGGCGTGTTCTCGATCGTCCTCCCGCTCTATTTCAAGTATTCCGACATGTACGTGCTGGGGCCCTCGCTTGCGTCCTTCATCGCGATCGGGTCGCTCTATTATTCCATCATCTCCTACAATATGATGGACATCAAGACAGCCATACACAAGACCACCACCTATACGGTGATCTCGGCGGCGATCTTCGTGCCCATCTTCCTGGTGGTCATGGGATACGAATCCAATTACCTTGGAATGGGGACCCTTCCACCCTACATAATCGCGGGAATCGTGGTGCTCATATTCCTCATGTTCTACACCTATGTGCAGCCGATCATCGACAAGGCCTTCAAGCGCAAGCAGTACATGTTCGAGGAAATCATAGACGATTTCACGCGCGAGGTGGAGAGCATACGCGATTATCGCAGCATCATCCAGCGGTCGGTGGACGTGCTCCAGGAATCGCTCTTCCTCAAGTCCGCCTGCTTCCTGGGGTACGATCCCGCGTCCCGCAGGTACGAGCTCTACTACCAGAAGGGGGAGAAGAACCCGGTGGCGCCGCTCGACCGGAGTTCGAACGTCATCCGCTGGTTCATCAGGAACCAGGAGATCCTGAACCTTGACCGCATCTACACGGACGACAGGAACTTCGCCGACATTCGCCAGGAGTTCCTGGATTTTTTCACCAAGAACGAGATCAAAATCGTGCTTCCCGTCTACCACGAGAAGCGCGTGCTGGGCTTCATCTGCCTTGGCGACAAGGACTCCCTGATTTCGTTCAAGCCCGACGAGCTGGAAAAGCTCAGTAACTTTCTTTCGAGCAGCAACATCCACATCTCGAACGCACTCACCTACGAGGAGTCCAAGCGGCAGCAGCTCATCACGCGCACGCTCGACCTCTCGTCGGACCTGCTCTCCAAGTCGATACCCACGTCGCTCCCCAATCTCATGGGCATCAAGTTCGGCGCGTTCGTCATACCGCGCTACGGCTCCGCCGTGGACTATTTCGATTTCATACGGCCGGGAAACCAGGGCGTGGGGCTCATCTCCACGGACATTTCGGGCGTGGGCATCAACAGCGCGCTGTACGCGGTGATGCTGCGCTCCGCATTCCAGTCCTGCATCGAGGAGGCGCCGTCGGCGTACTCGGTGATGCAGAAGCTCAACAACGTGGTGTACCGCTACTCCGAGGGGAAGGGAGGGCTCCTTACCGCCTTCTACATGTACTACGATATACGCTCGATGCGCCTCATCTACTCGAACGCCGGCTTCCCGCCGCTCGAGCTCTTCCGCATCGAGAAAAACGACTTTGACGCACTCGACACCGAGGGAATACCGCTGGGATACGATCCCACGTCCAGCTACGGCATGGGGCGCACAAATTTATTGAGGGGCGACATAGGCGTGGTGTATTCCAAGGCGCTCATCACCTCGAAGAACCAGAAGGGAGAGCCGTTCGGCATCACCCAGCTCAGGAGCATAATACGCGACCGCCGCGCGGACCGTCCGGAGGAAGTCGTGCAGGCGGTAAAGGACCGCTTCACTACTCACCTGGGCATCAACTCCCCCGAGGCGGATATCGTGGTCATTCTCTTCAAGATCGTCTAGCCGCTGCGCGACCCCGCGCGCGGTCATTGCACCCGGAGGTGCATTGTGAGAATATGGGGCCTGGCGTGCATCCTGCTTTTTGAAGCGCTCGTCTTCGCCGCGCCCGCGGGCGAACGGCTCCACATCCTCGTGTCCCCCTTCCGGAACGCGGGCGATCCCGCGCATGCGTGGCTCTCCGCCGGCATAACCGATTCCGCGATCGCCGATCTTTCCTCCCTCAATAACGTCGCGGTCATTTCCGACGAGGACCGGCGCACCGCGATGCGCGAACTGGAGCTCGTGATGGCGGGGCTCGTGCCCGACGACGGCGCCGCCCGCGCGGGAAGGATGCTGGGCGCCCACGTGGTGTTCACCGGGAGCTGCGCGGTCGCGGGACCGAGGGTGAGGATCGTCACGAAGCTCATCCGCGTGGAAACGGGCGCGGTGGAAAAGTCGCGCAGGTTCGACGGGTCGGTCGATGAAATCTTCGAAATCGAGGACAGGCTCGTCCTGGGGCTCATCGAGGACGCGGGGACCCTTGGGGTTGAAAATGTCATCCCGGTGGGAGTGAGCACGGCGACGGAGAAAACGGTAAGGGGAGGATACCGGCCGGCGGCGGGAGCGTGGGAGCTCTACGCCCAGGGACGCGGCAGGATCGAGACGGATCCCGCGGGAGCGCTGGCGCTCCTGACGAAGGCGATCGAGATCGATCCCTCCTATGCCGAGGCGCTCATGGCCGCGGGCTTCGTGGCGGGGAGCGTCCTCAACCGCTACGACGAGGGCATGGCTCTCACGCAGAGGGCGCTCGCCCTGCTCGAAAAACAGGGCGACGAGGCCGCCGGGGCGCGCGCCGAGGCGCTCATGGGCCTGGGGCGCATCTCCTGGCGCAGGGGAAGCAACGACGACGCCCTTGGATACTTTGCCAGGGCGCGCGCCCTGTACGAGCTGCGGGGCCTCACCGCCTCGGAAGGGTACGCGAAGCTGCTCGCCAACACCGGCAACGTGTACTATGCCATGGGCGCGAAGGACGAGGCGCTCGATTACTATTCGCGCGCGCGGCTCGCATGGGAGCGCTCGGGGAGGGGGGAGACGCTTCCCAGCGCAGTGTTCCTGATGAACGCGGGCAACGTGTACTCGGTGAAGGGCGACCATGCGAAGGCGGCGGAGCTTTTCAATAAATCCCGTGAGATACTGGAGCGCATGAAACTGGGAAAGGGGGACAGCTACGCGCGCCTCATGATGAACATGGGAATCGCCGCGTTCAAGGCGGGCGCCGGGACGAAGGCCGCGCTCGGCTACTGCGCCAGGGCGGGCAGGATCTGGACCGACCTGAAGCTCGCGGATACCGCGGATTTCGCGTACCTGCTGGAGCAGACGGCCACCTTCAGGTACCTGGACGGCGCGCACGCCGCGGCCCGCGAAGACCTGGCGCGCGCCGCATCGATCTACCGGTCTCTTGGCAGGGCGGACAAGGCCGCGGAGATCGAAAAGAGCGCGGCCGATATCGCGAAATGATGATACCCGGCATGCAGGCCTCTTCTCCTGAGACGCTTATCCTGCCGGCGCCCTTCAAGGGGGATGAAGAGATGGATGAGATTGAAGAGATAAGGACGGGGATTTACATCGCGGGGTCTGCGCTGCCGCGGTTTATCTCGCGTATCATCGTCGCGTGTTCCCGGTCCATGCCCTGTATGTGCACCTGGAACCAGTTCACCGTGAACCCCAGGAAATCGATCACCACGGCCGGATCGTTTTTGTCCGGCAACGACAGGTATTCCTTCAGCCGCGTACGGAGCCGGTCATGCGCCCTTTGATGAACCTCGATGATCCTGTGCGACGCGCCTGATTCGGCAAAAAGCTTTTCTTCGGCATTGAAATGGTACTCGGTGTATGCGAGAAGCCTGGCCATGATCTCTTCGAGCGCCCTGGAGTCCCGCTCGGCAATCGCCACATCGTATACCTCGTTGAGCATGCCCACCAGCGTCCTGTGGTGTTCGTCGATCAATGAATCACCCACGCCGCAAGAGCTGTCCCAGTGAAAAAGTTCCATGTTTCTCGTCCGTGCCGCGTGCGGCGTTGTTCTTCTTTCGGTAAATGCGGGATCCCGCGCCATCTATGGCGATTGTATCACTACTGCGGCTGAATTCAAGAAAATAGTATATCGCTCAAGGCTCTGCGTCCGGATGATAATGCCGGAACACGGCGAGTGCCGCCTTGTCGCCCAGCCCGGGAATCGCGGCGAGCTCCTCGCGCGACATCCCCTTAATCTTCTCGGGAACGTCGACGGCCGCGAGGAGAACCTTTTTCTTTTGCGAACCGATGCCGGGAACGTCGTCAAGGAAAGAGCGGGTGAGCGCCTTGTCGCGGAGCGTGCGGTGATAGGTGATCGCGAAGCGGTGCGCCTCGTCGCGAATGCCCTGCAAAATCCTGAGCCCCGGTGCCCGGGGGGACAGGCGGACCGGCTCCCCGCCCGTGTCCGCGTATATCTCTTCAAAGCGCTTCGCGATCACCTATCAC
>CALMJO010000433.1 GCA_937864375.1 uncultured Spirochaetota bacterium | reverse complement strand
GAGCAGGCGCACGATCATCTCGTCTATGAGCGAGGACTTCCCCGCGCCGCCCGTGCCCGTAAACCCTATGACCGGGACCTTTTCCTTCCTGGGCAGCGCACGAATCTTCGCCATCATCTCGTCGCGGCTCACTCCGCCGCCGTTGGCCGCGCACTCCGCGGCGGTGATGAATGCGGCGACCACCGCATGATTCCTGGACGAGAGCTTTGCGTAATCCAGCGCCCCGGCGCGCAGCGCGGGAAAATCTATGAGGCCAACCAGGTGGTTGATCATGCCCTGCAGGCCCATCCGGACCCCGTCGTCCGGGGAGTATATCTTGGTCACACCGTAAGCCTCGAGCTCGCCAATCTCTTCGGGCACGATCACCCCGCCGCCGCCCCCGAACACCCTGATGTGCGAGGCGCCGTTCTCCTTGAGAAGGTCGACGATGTACTTGAAGAATTCCACGTGTCCGCCCTGGTAGCAGGACACCGCGATTCCCTGCACGTCCTCGTCGATCGCCGCCTGCACGATCTCGCTCACCGAGCGGTTGTGGCCCAGGTGGATCACCTCGACTCCCGTATCTTGAAGAATGCGGCGGATGATGTTGATGGCCGCATCGTGCCCGTCAAAGAGCGAGGTGGCGGTGACCACGCGCACGTGGTTGGCCGGTTTCAGGATCTGAGCTTCTGCATTCATGATGGCATCCCTGTTCGTTTAATTTTTCAGTTCTCCCCCGCGCGCGGCCGGGGTTTCATTTCCTCAACAGTCCCATGATAAACTCCGTCTGCACGCCGGTGTACTCCTCGATGGAAAACTTCTTCCCGAAGAACCAGCGCCTGAAGGTCCACATGTGCCCGAGCACCGTGATATTGTGCGCGAGCAGCTCGACGACATGCTCGTCGCGGCGCGGGAGGGAGCCGGCATCCATGAGGCGGCGGATGTAGTCGGCGAATATGCCCGCGATCCGGATGTCGTTCTGGAGGACCCTCGCCTGCCACTGGGCGGGGAGCGATTTCGCCTCCTGGTAGATGAGCAGGATATGGTCGCTCATCCGGTGGCACACCATGAAGTATTCCCTTATGATGTCATCGAGCACCTGCCGTCCCTGCCCCGCCTTTTCCATGACCTCGGTGATGCTGGTTTCCATCTCCTCGTGGATGGCGTTGCAGACCAGGTAGAGGATATCCTCTTTCGCCTTGACGTATTCGTACATTGAGCCGCTCGCGAGGCCTGCGCGCGCGGCGATCTCGCGCGTGGTGGTTTTATGGAAGCCCTTTTCGATGAACAACTGGACCGCGGATTCAACAATCTGGCGCCTGCGCCTGCCAATGAGGTCCCTGTTCTTTATCTGGGTGGCGATGCCCAGTCCGTCATTTCCGGAAGTGCTTTCCATGGAACCCCTCATTCCATAATTATGATCGAGCGGTCGATCGGATTTTTTGCATATCATATGGCCGATTTGCATCAATCCAGGGACTCGGATGGCCCTCTAGGATATACCCCCGATTCCGGCCGAGCGCTCGATCAATTTTGGGTATAATAGTATTTCATGGCATAAAATAATCAAGTCTAATTTGACCTGTTTCCAGAATATTCGAACCTGCACTGATGTGGCGTATCGGGGGGGGGCAGAGGGCGTTCGATTGCCGCCCACCATCGGCCACCCACGCCAGTCGCTGCCGTCACTAAGCATCCGCACCGGGAGAAAGCAGGATTCCTGCATGCCCCTGTTACGACCGGTATCACAGTATTTTGACGATATTCCGGGTCACGTGCGGGAAGCGCTTCATGATCTCGGGATCATGCATGGGAAGCACCTCGTTCGAGGGATCGCCCAGCTTTTCCTGCATTTCGCGGATGATCTCCAGGTTGCGCTCCCTGCTGTCGTAGAGCGCGTTTCCGCGCCCCCTGCGCACCCCTTCGAGCAGGTAGCTCTCATCCCCGATGAAATAATAGGTCTTGAGACGGGTCGAGAGCACGGCCACCTGGGAGCCGTAAGTGTGTCCGCCGGTGAGCCTGAGCTCGATGTCGTCGCAGAGCGCTTCATTCCCGGAAAGCAGGCTCAGCTGCCTCCCGTTCTTTTTCAGGTATGCGCACATAGGCCCGAACGAGGGAACGTCCTCGTTCATCTCGATGTAGCGGTAATCGCGCGCCTGCATGTGGATGCGGGCGCCGGTGAACCGGTGGGCGAGCTGCACGTGATCGAAATGCGTGTGGGTAATGATGAGGTCGGTTACCTGTTCGGGCCCTATGTCCAGCTCTTTCAGGAGGTCTATCGGGTCGGTAAAGTCCCTGATCTTGAAGCGCTTCAGGAGCCTGGGGTCGTTAAAACCGGTGTCGACGAGCACGAGGCGCCCATCGAGCTTGATAAGGTAGACGAGCCAGGTGAATTCCACCAGTTCGTCCGAGCGGTCGTCGGCGTACACGCTGCGCGCCGCGTAGGTGCTGGCGCCGTACTGGAGCGCGTATATTTCGCACCCGGCGCTGAGCTTTTTCCCGAACGCGATGCAGGAGCCCGAGCAGGCCAGGACAAGCGCACATAATGCCGCGCACAGCCGTTTGTTCGCCTTTCCCATCGTCCCATCATCGTTTTTACGTACTGCCGGTGTCAAGGGGAATTGGACGCCGACGGCCCCGGGCATGGCTGAAAAATCATTGACAGCAGGGAATTTCGCGATTACAACAAGGCAATTCAAAATTTTCCAAGGAGTAGATCATGAAAAAAGCATTCACTTTTGTAATATTATTCATTTTTGCCGGTTTTGTCATTGCATGCGCATCCAAGCCCCAGGGCTGCGTACAGGGCGACTGCACGAACGGCCCGGGAAAGATACAGACGACCGACGGCCTCGAATACGAAGGCGACTTCAAGGAAGGAAAGCGGGAAGGAAAGGGGAGCCTGGCATACCCCAGCGGCTCGAACTACAAGGGCACGTTCAAGGAAAACAAGATGGACGGCACGGGAGTCTATTCCTGGAAGAGCGGCGCCAAGTACGAGGGCGAATTCAAGAACGACAAGCGCGAGGGCAAAGGCGCCTACGTATTCGAGAGCGGCGCCAAATACGAGGGCGAATACAAGGACAACAAGCGCGACGGCAAGGGGATATACACCTGGGCCGGCGGCGACCGCTACGAGGGCGGCTGGGTAGCGGGAAAGATGCAGGGCAGCGGCATCTACGCCTGGAAAAACGGCGCGAAGTACGACGGCGCGTGGGCCGACGGCAAGGCCAACGGCGAAGGCACTTACACCAGCAAGTACGGCATCAAGACCGTCGGCATATTCGAGAACGGGAAATACAAGGGCAAAAAGCCCTGACCTCAGGTCCGAGGACAGCATGGCACGGTACAAGGTCCCTGGCGTTACGATCTGCGACACCGCAAAGATATTCGGTATCGAGAGGATCGAATTCGGTAAGGAAGCGTACATCGACCATTATGCGATCATCTACGCCAACCAGCGCATGAAGATCGGGAAGAACGTCTACATCGCGAGCTTTTCATTCATCAGCGGCGCGATGGAGATCGAGATCGGCGATTACGTGGGTATTTTCCAGGGATGCAGGATCTACGCCGGCACCGAGGACCTGAAGGAATGGGGATTCGGCAATCCAACGATACCCGACGAATTCAGGAACGCGAAGCGGGCGCCCGTGACAATAGGAAGGTTCGCGACCATAGGCGCGAATTCCGTGGTGCTGCCGGGGGTAACGATCGGCGAAGGGGTTTCCATCGGGGCGAACTCGGTCGTCACGCGCGACCTTCAGCCCTGGTCCGTATACATTGGGAACAAGCGGGTCGGGGAGCGCAACAAGAAGGGGCTCCTTGAAAACTACGAGCGCTTCCTGGCGGAAAAGAAAAAATCATAACCGTTCATACAAACACGATAAAAACGAAGGCGGGGTCACGCGACCCCGCCTTCGTTTTTATCGACCGTCTTCATGTTACCATCTCACGAATAACAGGTCCGGTTGATGATGACCTTTTTCAGTTCGTCCGAAAGGTCGTTGAAGTAGGAGCAGTACCCGGCGACGCGGACCAGGAGATGGGGATGCTTTTCCGGGTTATGGTACGCCTCCAGCAGGATCTCCCGGTTGAGGACATTGGGCTGGAACTGCATGCCGCCCTTTTTGAAATAGGAGCCGATTATTCCCGAAAGGTTTTTTACACCCTGGGGGCCCTGGAACAGCGCCGAATCGATGGTGAACGTGACCGTGGTGCCGTTGGGAGCGTACCGCGCGAAATCGACGCCCGCGACCGAATTGAGCGATGACAGCAGGTCGGCATGCTCCATCCCGTAGTGGGGCGTGATGCTGTTGGCCAGCGGCACGCCGCGGAGCCTCCCCGAGGGCAGCGAGGGCGTTTTCAATCCATAGATGATGTTGACGTTCAGGGCGTAATACCCGGCGGTATAGATGCCGCCTCGCGGGCAGTTCTCGACCGACTTGAGCGCGTTCACGTACGCCTCCATGATCCTGTTCACCCATTCCTGCGATTCGCGCGACGCGTCGTTTCCAAACTTGGGCACCGCGAGCAGGGCTTCCCTGATGCGCCGGAAGCATTCCCCTTCAAAATCGGCGTCCATGGCCCTGATGACGTCCTCGATTGAATCTGTCTCTTATACACATCTGACGCTGCCGACGAATAGAGAGGTGTAG
>CALMJO010000432.1 GCA_937864375.1 uncultured Spirochaetota bacterium | reverse complement strand
GCGTCAGATGTGTATAAGAGACAGCCATTCATACAGATATCCGAATGAATGTCCATGTCAATGAAAAAATGGCGCATTCTGAAAGCCTGCCGGTTCCCATGGAGGGATTAACGAGCGTGTTCAAGCCTGTCAAATAAAAAGCTGTAAAGCTCATCGTGGTCCGCGCAGATCATGTCGGCCTCTGCCAGGTGCTCCCGCGAAAGCGTCGTTTCCACGGCGGCACACCAGGCACCTGCACGCTTTGCTGACAACACCCCCATGGGCGCATTCTCCACGACCAGGGATTTGCCCGGGTCCACCCCGAGCGAGGCGGCCGCCTGCAGGTACGGATCCGGATCCGGTTTCCCTCGCCGCACGTCTTCGATGGTCACTATCGTTCCGAAAAAAGAGCGCAGCTCCGCGGAGAGTTCGTGCTCGACCGTCCGTCTAAGGGAACCGGTTACGAGCGCCATCGGAACCGAATGATCCTTTAATAAATTCAGTATGTCCATCACGCGCGGGAAAAGCCTGATGGTGTGGTTTTCGAACATCGCGAGCTTTTTTTCGAGAAGCCGGCCAAGCTCCTTCTCGTCGGGGACGGGAAGGCCCCTGTCCCTGAAAATATCGATCACGGACGCGATTCCCGACATCCCCTCGCGCATGAAAACCTCGGTCCGGGTCAGGTCGACCCCGTATTCCCTGAAGATCTTAATCCACGAATCGGCGTGCAGCGGCATGGAATCGACGATCACGCCGTCCAGGTCGAACAGCACGGCTTTGAAGGGAATCATGAGGGAAACCGGGAGGTTTTCATCTTTTACGGCGGGAAAAATCTGTCTGTACCGACGCGCGCGCGCGGTGGCGCTCCAGGGAGAGCTCAATCAGCCGGTCGAGCAGGTCCGCATATTTAAGCCCGCTCGCTTCCCACAGCTTTGGATACATGCTGATTGAGGTAAACCCGGGTATCGTATTTATCTCGTTCAGGAAAAAGCGCGTGCCGATTTTTTCCAGGAAAAAGTCCACGCGCGCCATCCCGCTGCAGCCCAGCGCCAGATACCCGCTGCGCGCCGCTGCGCGAATCCCGTCGGCGAGCTCAGGTGAGAGCGCGGCGGGAATCTTCAGCTCCGCCCCATCGGGATCTATGTACTTCGCTTCGTAGGAATAGAATTCATGGCGCGGCACGATTTCGCCAAGGACGGACGCTCTTGGGTCCTCGTTGCCCAGCACCGCGCATTCGATCTCCCGGCAGTCCACCGCCTTCTCTATGAGAACGCGCATGTCGTACCTGAACGCTTCATCCATTGCCGCGCCCAGCATGTCCGCGTCCTTTACCTTTGTGATTCCAACAGAGGACCCCGTACAGGCGGGCTTTACGAACAGGGGAAGGCCCAGGGCGCCGACTGACTTTTTTTCGATGGACGCTCTCCCCGATGCCCACTCGCTCTTATGCACGGTAATCCACGGCACTACGGGGACGCCGGCGGCCGCGAGAAGCCGCTTTGCCACGTCCTTGTCCATTCCCACGGAGGCGCCCAGCACGTCCGCGCCCACGTAGGGCACCATGGCCAGCTCAAGCAGCCCCTGCAGCGTTCCGTCCTCTCCGTACGTCCCGTGCAGCACGGGGAACACCACGTCCGCTCTCACGGTCTTTCCGCCGGCCGGGTTCGTCATCACGAGGCGGTTTCCCTGCTCGTAGTGATTGACCAGCCACGGACCAGTTTTGTCGATTGCGAGCACTCGTCCGAATTCCGCGCTTTCCACGATCCGGGGCGCATCCTGGACGTGCCAGACGCCGGCCTTGTCCACGCCCACTGCTATGACCTCGTACCGGCTCCCGTCCAGGGCGGAGATCACCGACGCCGCCGAGCACAGCGACACCTCGTGCTCGCCCGACCTCCCCCCGTAAAGCACCGCAACACGGATCATGGTCTACTTTTCCAGGAATTCCGCGTGAAGGACCTTGCTCGCCAGTTCCACGTATTTCGGATCTATGACGCACGAAATCCCGATCTCGGAGGTCGAGATCATCTCAATGTTGATCCCGTGCTCGGCGAGCACCCGGAAAACCCGGCCCGCGACGCCGTACGACGAAGTCATGCCCACGCCGATCGCCGAAACGATGGCAATGTTTTCCTTGAAATCGACCGATGTGCCGCCAAGCTCGTTTTTTAGGCTTTCGCAAATGTCGATGGTCTTCTTTACATCGCTCTTGAGCACCGTGAACGAGATGGACGCCTTGCCGTCGGCACCGGTGGACTGAACGATCATGTTGACCGAAATCTTCTGCTCTCCCATTTTACCGAACAGCATGGCGGCGACGCCCGGCCGGTCGGCGACATTGCGCAGGGTCACCTTCGCCTCGTCGCTCTTCGCGGTGATCCCGCTGATTATGAATTTTTCCATCATTTCCTCCATGGGCATCACCACGGTGCCCTCTTCGTAGTTAAAGCTCGAACGCACGATGAGCCGGATGTTGTACTTCTTCGCGAACTCGACCGAGCGCGAATGAAGCACCTTCGCGCCCAGCCGCGCGAGCTCCAGCATCTCATCGTAGCTGATTTCCTTGAGTTTTTTTGGGTTTTCGATCACGCGCGGGTCGGCGGTATACACGCCGTCCACGTCGGTATAGATTTCACAGTCCCTCGTGCCTATGGCCGCCGCCAGCGCCACCGCGGAGGTGTCCGATCCGCCCCGTCCCAGCGTGGTGATGTTCTCTTCCTCGTCAATGCCCTGGAATCCCGCCACGATCACGACCTTGTTCTGGCGCAGCGACGCCATGATCCTGTCCGTGGAAATGCTCTGTATGCGCGCGTTAGAAAAATTCCCGTCCGTCATCACGCGGACCTGCGAGCCGGTATACGAGATCGCGTCGATCCCTATCGTGTGAAGCGTCATCGCGAGGAGGGCGATGGTCACCTGCTCGCCGGTGGACAGCAGCATGTCGAGCTCCCGCTTGTCGGGGTTATCCGTAATCTCGCTGGAAAGCTTGATGAGGCCGTCCGTGGTCTTGCCCATTGCGGACACGACCACAACAACACGGTAGTCGTTTTCGACGTACTTCTTGATTCTGTCGGCTACGGCCTTGATCCGCTCGGTCGTGGCAACCGAGGAGCCGCCGTATTTCTGAACGATGATTTTCATGTCGGACATGGACTGGCACCTATATAGAAA
>CALMJO010000431.1 GCA_937864375.1 uncultured Spirochaetota bacterium | reverse complement strand
CACCTCTCTATTCGTCGGCAGCGTCAGATGTGTATAAGAGACAGCATCAAAGAGCTCATGGAGTCAGGCGGGCTTGAAGAGATACGGCTCGATAAAGAAGGCAACTGGCACCACGCCGGGGAGGCGTTCAGCAACGAGCGCATCATCGATTTCTTCAGCAGGTCAGTGGACGTGACGAAGGACGGCACCTACGTCCTTCATTACTCCGACTTCACCTACCCTATCACCGTCGAGGACGCGCCCGTTTTCGTGAGCGGCATCGTCATCAAGGGATTCGGGATCTTCGAGCAGGTAGTGCTCCAGCTCTCCCTGGGAACCGAAGAGCGGCTCGACCCACATACGCTTTTCTACCGGCAGGAGAGCGGCCTGTACTGCTACGTCCGGGGCGGCAGGCTCATGGCAAAATTCAGGCGCTCGCCCTTCTTCCAGATCCTGGAGCGTCTCGAGGAGTCTGATGATACTTTTTACATTTCGATCTGCGGGGAGAAGGTGGTGCTCACGGAGAAGAGAGAGGATATCGAGGGCGCAGACGGGGATGCGTGAATCATTGTTTATTTCGGAATCCCACATTCATTTGCCGTAATTCCGCATGTAATGTATCGCAAATCATGGAATAAAAATTCATTATTATTCAACCGGAATCGTATTAATAATAAACACGAAACGGTCCCGGGGTACGCATGCATCGCAATTCACAGAAACGATATTATTTCAAGAACGCCATTTATTTTATTACAACCGTCACCCATGGCAGATACCCGTATTTTAATGACGATTTGTTTTGTGAAATGTTCGTCGAAGAAGTAGAGGAATGTCGCATTTTTAAAGGGTTTCACCTGTATGGATACGCGATCAACCCCGACCACGTGCACCTGCTTATTCAGCCCGGCTGCGGCAATAATTACTCGGAGGTAATGCGATCACTCAAGACAAATTTTTCGCGAAATGCGAACCGCGTAATGGATGCAGAGGATTTCGCGGATGCCCCGTCGAAGGCGAAGTTGCGTGATTTCAAGAAAGCGGGGGCCCGTGACATCGCTTTCGACGGGGCGCCCATGATCATAAAAGCATACCAACGGATAAATAAATATAGAACCAGGTATAAAAAAATGCACCCCTGCGGGCACCGGCATCCGCCCTTCAAATGGCAATCATCATTTCACGATCACATCATTCGTGATCAGAACGATCTCAACAGGCATGTCGATTATATCTGGCGGCAATGGATCAGGCATAGCGTAAAGGACGCCGCATGGTGCTTCCTGGATGATGTAATTATCGGCGGTGGCGGGTGCGTCGAGGCCGATTAATGCAACGAACGCGAAAAGCGTGTACATTGATTACGCATGCATTAAACGAAAATGCATCATACGATTAACGGTGAACGTGGAAATCGCGCGAGGTAAACGTGCATGCATTGATAGATAATGCATTGATGTTAAACGGCGAAGGCGGGGTCACGTGACCCCGCCTTCGCCACGCATGTTGAACGATGAATGCGTTCCATGCTCCATTCTCAGCGCTTGAGCAGGATTTATCCCCTGAAAATGAAATACACCGCTCCCTTTCCGGTCCGCCATGTTTTTCAAATGCGCGTACCACGCGAAGGTCATGAATACGTTCGAGAGGATGAGCAGTATCGTTGTTTTTAAAATGGTCGGCGACATGGCGAGAGCCCCGCGTGCATTGGATTTGCGAACGGTATGAATCGCGGGGTCATGTTTTGTCGAGAAGTTTTTTGGCCGGATTCATTCGACCAGGGCGGCCATCGATCGATAATCGAGCCCTTCGAACGAGTGGACGACCAGGTCGGCCATCGAAAGGTCCTGTCGCCGGAAACCGGGATTGTCGAACCCCACGCATGCGATTCCCGCGGCCTTTGCCGCACGCACTCCGTTCCCGGAGTCCTCGATCACCACGCACTCCCCCGTCCCGACACCCAGGAGCATCGATGCGCGGATGAAGATGTCGGGCGCGGGCTTTCCGTGCTCGACCTCCTCTCCGCTCACCAGTACGTCAAAATATTTCCTGATTCCCGCCGCATCCGTTATGAGCCGGATAAGTTCCATGATGCTGGACGAGGCGAGGCCGATCTTCACATTATAATCCCGAAGATCGTGCAGGAGTCGCGTAACTCCCGGAATGGCCGGCATTGAACCGATCGATGTAAAATAATGCAGCCTTCGCTTCCGGTCGAACCCCAGCAGATCCTCCACGCTCATGAGAGGCGCATGACGCTCCCTTATGGTCTCCCACATCTTCCTGCCCGACATGCCGACGAAGGTGCGCCGCTCTTCATCCGGGACGGAAATGCCCAGGTCGGCGAAAATGAGCGTTTCGGCCTCATGGTGATAGGGCTCGCTGTCCACGAGAACCCCGTCCATGTCGAATATGACCGCCCTGAGCATGATGTGAGCTCCCCGGTAATTGTCCCCGGGCTGCGGATCTGGCGATCGACTGCCGCATTCCCCGGGGCAGTCGATTTTTAAGGGAAGGAGCATGGGTAGCGCAATGATTTTTTTATCGATGAAGGTCCGATGGATCGGTTTTCTCCGGGGTGGCTGGTGCGTGTGCCCTGGCTAGGGTCTTTTTCTGTAATTTTCGCTGCAGAAAAAAACCACAGAATTGCGCCGGATTCTCCATTTTTTAAAACCGATTGTTCCACATACCGGACATAGTTATGTCTGGTTGGTGAGGGGTCTTTCATCAGGTTTCCAAGATGCTCCGCGATTGCAAAGTGTATTAATTTTGACAGGGACTTCTTGCTGAACCTGCGAAAGCAGGACCAGAATTCCATCTCATCGGGATAGAACCTGATAGTAAAGCAATGCCACATATCCCCCGGATCGTCATCCTGGTATGCCACCGTTGTAAAGCCGCCGTGCAGGTCGCTTCCAGCCGGCATAAGCCGCACGAGGAGCATCATCACGGCTTTCCGAATGGTCATCCTCAAATACGCCGAGGCCCACGACAACTGCACCCAATCCGCGATATGGATGTTGACGGTGGTCCTCAACATGCTCGGTTCAGGCCTAATATAACTTCCGGCAGCCATGCCTTTCCTACGATCGGGAAGCCGCATTCCGGCATTATTTTTCCGGGAATGGAGCACTTTTTCTGAGTTGACATATATGCAATGGTATTGCATAAACAGCAATAATTGAACCTACATGCCTGCGCGACGCCCCTGCGTGCGGCTCCGCACCGGCACATATTCCATTCGGGGTACGATCATGAACCAGGTCAACATCGGCATTATAGGCTGCGGGCGTATTGCGGACCTCCATTACCCGGGATACCGGAACAACAGGGATGCACGGATCTATGCCGTATGCGACGCAAACGAGGAAACTGCCCTTCGCCGCAAGAAGGAATGGAAGGCTGTGAAGCATTACACCGACTACCACGCGCTCCTCGCAGACCCGTCCGTCGATGCCGTCGAGATCCTCACCCCTCACGCCCTGCACGAGCCCATGACGATCGACGCCGCACGCGCTAAAAAGCACATTGCCTTGCAGAAACCCATGACCGTCGACCTCGCGAGCGCCGACCGCATGATCGAAGCGGCCGCGGAGGCCGGAATTATATTTCGCGTAACGGACAATTACGCCTTCTACCCTCCCATACTGCTCGCGCGGACCATGATCGAAAACGGTGAGATCGGCGACCCGGAAACGCTGAGCATCATGATGGCCAGCGGGTCCGGCGGCTGGGCGGTCCCCCCGTCGGCGTGGGAATGGCGGCTGCGCGAAAACCGCGACAGGGGCGGCATGCGCGGCCTGCAGACCTTCGATCACGGTCATCACCTGTGGACCGCCGCCTGCACGCTCCTGGGTCCCGTCGAGCGCGTTACGGCGTGGATCGACTCCCTCGACGGGGTTATCGATTCGCCCGCGGTGATGATGTGGAAACACGCCGGGAAAAAAACCTACGGGCGATGCACGTTCAACCATGCGCACGAGCTTAAAATCCCTTCGAAGTACTACGCGAACGACGAGTGGATGGAGGTACACGGCACGCGCGGCATTATCTTCATACGCCGGTGCACGGGCCTTGTGCATGGCGGACCGCCTCTGAGCCTGTTTACTTCAAAGGGTTGGAAGCATTTCACCAACGTGAAAAGCGACTGGGCCGAGGGATTCATCGGCGCGACGCGCAATTTTGCCGCCGCCCTGCACGGGAAAAAAGAGGCGCGCCTCAGCGGGGCGCAGGCCCGCGAGATACTCCGCTTCGCCCTCGCCATGCAGAAATCCTCGCAGGAGCGCACGGAGGTGTTCCCCGAAGAGCTCGACGCCCGCTTCCCGGCGCTCTACCATCGCAGGCGCATCGCACGCGAGCGCCGCGAGGCCGCGCCGCGAAAGGGAATACTCGAACGCCTGGGAATCAGCGGGGGCACGGCGCAGTACGCCGCGCAGGGG
>CALMJO010000430.1 GCA_937864375.1 uncultured Spirochaetota bacterium | reverse complement strand
GATATGACTCGTGGCATTCCCGGTCCGGACTCTATTATTTCCATCATGCCGTCGGACGCCATCATCACCCATGCGTCACGCTCGACCGCGATCTCCTCCACCTGGTACATCTTCAGCGACTTTCCCGCCATCCAGAAATTGTTCCGCGAAACCCGGGCGTATTCCCCCGTTGCCCGGTCCACGGCGAAAATGCTGGAATCGCCGGTATGGGCAAGTATGGCCGGTCCTCCCTCTCCCGTGATGAGGCCGGAAAGAGTGCTGCTTCCCATGCCGTACACCTTCCGCAGCACCTCCTCGAATGCATGCGCGACGCCTGCGCCCGTCAACTCCTGCCGGTCGGGCAAGGCATCGCCTCCCGGGCAATCAAGCGCGCCCGACGCCAGGAGGAGCAGGTTCCTTGAAAGTTCAGGGCTCCTTCCGGAGCCGTCGGCGATCGCGAAAAATCCGTTCGCGAAATCCAGGATCACGCTGTCGCCCGGTTCGCCGCTGCGTCCCGAGGCGGAAAGGACGAACGCCTCGACGCAGTTCCCGCAGCTTATTTTCACCATGGCGCTTTTCCGCCCCGCGGGATCATGCCGGTTTCCTGCCCACGAGCGCCCGCGTGGTGTACACGCATACGTCCTGCCCGCGCTGGTTTTTTATCATGTTCTTCGACACGATGACGCCGCGCTTCGCGTCTTTCTCCTCGAGCGCCGTGATCTCCACCTCGCAGCGAATGGTATCCCCGATCTTTACGGGATTGACGAAGCGCACCGAGTCCATCCCGTAAAACGCGATGAACGTTTTGGGCAGCGACACGTATTGACCCAGCCTGAACATGAGCGCGCTTCCCACGCACAGGGTAAGCATGCCGTGCGCGATCCGCTCGCCGAACGGCGTCTGCTTCGCAAACTCCACGTCGGTGTGTATGGGGTGCCAGTCGCCGGTGAGGCTCGCGAAGGCGTGAATGTCCGACTCGGTGATGGTGCGCGCCGGCGACACGAGAACCTCGCCCACCGCGTAATCTTCCATGTATGTCTTTTCCATTTTTTCCGTTCTCCTGGCTAAAGGTATTCCTCGGGCAGCGTGACCGCGGTCATGTCGCCCATGTCGATCGCCGCCTTCCTGCCGATCGCGGCGGGAAGGACGTTGCGCGCGAAGAATTTTGCCGACGCGATCTTTCCCATGTAGAATGCGTAGTCAGGGTGGTCGGCCTGTACCTGCGCCGACGCGCGCTGCGCGATGACCGCCTGCTCGAGCAGCAGATGCGCGACCGCGATTTCGCCGCACATGTCGAGGAAGCGGCTTGCCGTGAGCGGCACGAGGTCGGCCTTATCGCCGGTAAACTCGACGGCGTACATGCGCGCCACCTCGAGCATGGCCGTGAGCGCCTGTTCGAGGGCAGCAGCGTCCGGGGCGAGGTCTCCCCCGCGGTGTGCCGCGATGAACGCCTTCATCTCGTCGATCCACGCGTTGAACGCCCTTCCCCCGTTCATCCCGATCTTCCTGCCCACGAGGTCGATCGCCTGCACGTAGGTGGTGCCGTCCCAGATTGAAAATATCTTGCAGTCCCGCGCGTACTGCTCGATCGGGTATTCGGACGTGTAGCCGTAGCCGCCCAGCACCTGGATCCCCATGGAGCACAGCTCCCAGATGCGCTCCGACGTGAATCCCTTGATGATGGGCGTGAAAAGCGCGAGGCTGTCGTTCGCGAGCTGCTTTTCTGCATCGTCTTCGCTCGCGTGCGCGATGTCCTCGCAGAGGTATCCCCTGTAGACGAGCGCGCGCATTCCCTCGGCATACGCCTTGAGGGTCATGAGGAGCCTGCGCACCTCGGGATGCTCGATTATCCTCACGCGCTTCCCCGAGCGGTCGCCGTACCTTGTACCCTGCACGCGCTGCTTCGCGTACTCGAGCGCGTTCGCGTAGATGTTCGCCGTGAACGCCGCGCACTCCAGCCCCACGGCCATGCGCGCCACGTTCACCATCTGGAACATGTACGCGAGCCCCATGCCGGGCTCGCCAATGAGGTGACCGCGGCAGGCCCCGTTGTCCCCGTAGCTCATCTGGCAGGTCGCCGAACCGTGAAGCCCCATCTTGTGCTCGATCCCCACGCACGTGACGTCGTTCGCTGCGCCCAGGCTGCCGTCGTCGTTCACCCATGTCATGGGAACGGCGAACAGCGACACGCCCTTCGCGCCCTGCGGCGCACCCTCGATGCGCGCGAGCACCAGGTGGACGATGTTCTCGGTGAGATCGTGATCGCCCGAGGTGATGAACACCTTGGACCCCGTAACCCTGTAGTACTCGCCGTCCTTTACCGCCTTCGCGGTGATCAGGTGCGCGTCCGAGCCGGCATCCGGCTCCGTGAGCGCCATCGCCCCTCCCCAGGTCCCGTCGTAGAGCTTCGCGCAGAAGAGGTCCTTCTGCTTCTGCGTGCCATAGCTCTCGATTATCGCCCCCTGGCCCGGACCCATCCCGGAATAGGTGCCAAAGGCGAAGTTCGCGCTCATGAAAAACTCGGTCGCGGCCTCGGCTACGACGAGGGGAAGGCCCTGCCCGCCGTACTCCTGGCCCTGGGTGAGCGCGAACAGGCTGCTCTCCCTGAAAATTTCCCAGAGCTTCCTGAAGCAGTGCGGCGCGTACACCCGCCCGTTCTCGAAGCGCGCGCAGTCGTCCCGGTCGGTGTCCTGGAAGGTGGGCGCGATCTCGTCGCGCGCGATTTTTTTCGCGAGGTCTATCACCATCTCGAAGTCCGCCATGGTGAAGTCGGCGAATTTTTTGTGGCCGAGCAGCCTGTCGATTTTCAGGTGCTCTTTTAATACGAAGTAAACGTCGCGGTCGTCCCGCTTGAAATGATTATTGCCCATGGGTTCCCTCATCCCTCCCCGCGTTTCGCGTGCGCGCTCCCGCGCGCGGAACCGCGGCGTGTCTCATTTTATGATATCGAAATGCATGATGTCGTTGATGTTGCCCTTCATCTGGTCCTTTTCCCTGAAGACCGCCCGGACCCGCATTCCCACGCGGATCTTTTCAATGTCCGTCTCGTTGATGATGTGGGAGAAGATGTTGTCGGCGCCGTCGATTTTAATGTACCCGTAGGTGTACGGGATGGGCCGCTGGCTGCCGGTCGCCGGGTCTATGAAGGGGTAGTTCACCGTGGAAAACGCCACGATTGTTCCACTGTCGCCTAACGGAACAAGCTCCTCGATCTCCCTGAAGCACGGTCCGCAGACCCTGCGCGGCGGCACGTACACCTTGCCGCAGGAGGGGCACCTGATCCCGGTGAGCCGCCCGTGCTCCCGTATCTCCCTGAAAAAAACGCTCCCGTACATTCCCGCCGACCACTCGTACGGCATGGGTTCGGCAAGCGTTATGGTAAGGTATTCATTGTATTCCCGTTCGGTTCCCATTGTTCAATCCCGCCTTGATTATGGTCTTTGCGCGCCCAGTATCACCAGGTCGGACCAGAAGCACCCGCCAAACCCCGTCGCGAGCGCCCGCTTCACGTCCGGCACCTGCCGCTCCCCGCCCTTTCCCATCACCTGTATGGCCGCCTCGGCGACCCTGAGGAGCGCCGTGGCGCCGATGCAGTTGGTGCTGATCACGCCTCCCGACGGGTTCACCGGTATCTTCCCGCCCATGTGGGTGTTGCGCTCCCTGACGAACCTCGCGCCGCCGTTGGGTTCGCAGAAGCCCAGGTCCTCGATCCACTTGAGCCCCGCGAAGGTGTACGGAAGGTAGAGCTCCGCGACGTCGATCTCGTCGGCGGGACGCGTGATGCCCGCGGCCTTGTACGCCTCCCGCGACGCGCGCTGGATGGAGACGAGCCCCTTCTCGTAGTCGGTCGAATCGCCGAACCACGTGTAGGAATGCCGCACGCTCACCGCGTGCACCCACGCGGGCTTCTTCGCGATCTTCTGCGCCGCGCCGTCCGCCGCGAACACCACGGCGCACGCCCCGTCGCTGCGGGGACAGATGTCGCCGAGCTTTATGGGATACGCCAGCATCGCCGACTCCATTATCTCCTTCACCGAAAGGGGCTTCCTTAAATGAGCGTACGGGTTGTTCATCGCGTGCGCGCGGTCCCTCTCTCCGATGAGCGCCGCGTCCTCCTGGGTGGCGCCGCTCTTGTTCATGTACGAGGTCGCCTCGGTCGCCAGGCTCGGGATGGCGCCCGAGTACGAGAAGCGGTCCCAGATCGGGTCGCTGCAGGTGATGATCGCGCCCGTCGTGTCGCTTTCGGAGTTCTTTTCCCATCCTATGGCGAGCACCCGGTCGAACATCCCGGAGGCGACATGGTAATATGCGGCGATCGCGACCGAGGTCCCGGTCGTGCCGCCGGTCGTGACCTTCATTATCGGCTTCATGACGCCGCCGGAGCCTTCCACGCTCCACGCGTCCACGTAGTTGATCGACTCGAAGTGGTCCATGTTCCCGATCACGATCGCGTCGATGTCCCTGATCGTGAGCTCGCAGTCCGCGAGCGCCCTGGTCACCGCCTCGTAGATCATCTCGCGCCCGTTCACGTCGGGCCTGTGGCTCTTGTGGTGCGTCTGTCCCGTTCCTACTATCGCTACTTTTCGTGGCATCTCTTACCTCACTTCTGTGCGCCCAGTATCCATACGCAGTGGCTCTGCCCGCACGGCCCGTTGATCCCGTGCGCGAGCGCCGTCGACGCTCCCTTTACCTGCCTTGCCCCCGCCTCGCCGCGCAGCTGCAGCACGCACTCGATGATCCTCGCGAGCCCGGCCACCAGCACCGCCTGCGCCGACATCACGCCGCCCGACGGGTTGACGGGGAGCTTTCCCCCCCTTACCGTGACGCCCCGATCGATGAGCGTCGCCCCCTCGCCCGGGGCGCAGAATCCCATGCCCTCGAGCCAGAGCGGCTCCATGTAGCCGAACGCGTCATAGAGCTCAACGACGTCGATCTGCGCCCTGGGGTCCTTTATTCCCGCGAGTTCAAAGGCCCGGCGGGACGCCTCGTGCAGCGCGCGCGGGACGGCCAGGTCGCGGTCGCCCAGGAAATATTCCTCGGCGCAGTGGGCGATCCCCCTGATCCACACCGGCTTCTTTTTTGATTTCTCCGCAGTCTCCTCGTTGACGATGATCACCGCCGCGGCCCCGTCGCTTACCGGGGCGCAGTCCAGGAGCCTGAGCGGGCTTGCGATCTCCCTTGACTTCATGACATCGTCAACGGTGATCGTCAGGGGCAGATGGGCGAACGGGTTGTTCACGCCGTTCCCGTGGTTCTTCACCGAAACCTGCGCGCACTGTTCCGCGGACACGCCGTAGCGGTCCATGTACTCAAATGCCTGCAGCGCGCCTGCCGCAACCGCGTCGATGCCCAGGAGCCTCTGGAACACGGGATCGAACATGCCGTTGGTGATATAGCGCATGTTCCCCTCGCTCGCCTTCGAGTGCGCGACCACGAGCGTCGCACGCGAGCCACCCAGCACCCTCATCGCGCCGTAGTACGCGCCGAATGTCCCGTCGCCCTCCACCGTGGAGATGTTCTTGTCGTGCGCGCCCGATGCGTCGCCCACGGCCATGCCCGAGATCGTCCGCCCGTCCAGGAAATCGTTCGAAATCGTCACCACGCTGTCGATGTCGTCGATGCGCATGCCCGCGTCGTCCAGCGCGTCCCTGGTCACCTCGAACACGAGGTCTGCGTAGATCTTGTCCTTCTTACGGCGCTCGAACTTCGTCTGCGCCACGCCCGCTATCGCGATTTTATCCATACTTTTCCCCGCGCCCTATGGCAGAAGTTCAAAGGATTCTATGTCGAGGATATGCCCGGTGCGCTCCTCACGGAACTTTGCGCGCACCCGCGCCCCCCTCTTGAGCGCATCGAGCCCGCCCGTGACGATGTGCAGCAGCGCCACGTCGGCCCCGTCCAGCTTTATGAGCGCGTACGCGAACGGCGCCTTGGCCGGGTGGAGCTTGAACGGCGTGTGCACGATCGAAAAGCTTTTCACCTCTCCCTCGTTTCCCAGCTCGACCCACTCGTCCATGTCCCTGAAACAGCGCCCGCAGTTCTTCCTGGGCGGAACGTAGACCGTGCCGCATTCGCCGCATCGGCTTCCCATTATCTTCTTTTCGTCGCGCAGCGCGATGAGGAAACGGCTTCCCGTCGCCCCCACCCACCACGAGTACGGTACGGCGATCTGCCCCTTCAGGGTCAGCGGCTCAACATTCTTCATCCAGTCAGCCATGAACGCGCTCCTGTACTATATGATGAAATAAAAATTCACCCGGATAGCCCTGCAGGGGATGCTGCTTCCTATGGAGGTTTTTTGGCTCATACATTTTAAAACGCCCCGCAAGGTTGTTATCCGGGTGCCATTAAGATGGCAGTTCCCGTCTAGACGCGCACCAGGATGGCTTCGCCCTGCGACAGCCCGCCGCAGATCGCAGCGACTCCCAGCCCGCCGCCTCTTCTCATGAGCTCGTACATCATGGTCATCGTGATGCGCGCGCCGCTCGCACCCACCGGGTGCCCTATGGCGATCGCGCCGCCGTTGACGTTCGTCTTCGCCTGGAGCGCGCGCCATTTCGCGTCGTCGTTCCCGGCGAGCATCTTGAGCGACACGAGGGTGACCGCCGCGAAGGCCTCGTTGATCTCGACAAGATCGACGTCGTCGATCGTGAGGCCCTTCTTCGCGAGCATCTTTTCAATCGCAAGCGCGGGCACGCAGGCCATGTACTTGGGCTCGCCCGCCGCCGCCTGCACGCATTCTATGGTGCCGAGGATTTTGAGCCCCTTCTCCTCCGCCTTCCTGCGCGACATGATCATCATGGCCGACGCCCCCGCATTCATGCCGGGCGCGTTTCCCGCGGTAACCGTGGGACTGCCGTAGACGGTCTTGAGCTTCGACAATTTTTCGATCGAGGAATCCTCGCGCGGCGACTCGTCCCGCTCAAGGCGAAGCGTGTTCCCCTTCTGCGGCACCTCGAAGGGCGTGATCTCCTCGCCCACCTTGAATTTACCCTCGCCGAATGCACGATGCCATTTCCTGTGGCTTTCCACCGCCCACGCGTCCTGGTCCTCCCGGCTCACGCCGTACTCGATCGCCACGTGACCGGCATCGGTCGCGACCGGCGCGAAGCCGCGCCGCCCGTAGCCGAGCTCGAACAGCACGTCCTCGAGCTCGATGGGGCCCAGCCTGTTTCCCCAGCGTGTCTTGGCGGCTGGCGCTATGAGCGGAACGTTCCCCATGTTTTCGGCGCCCGAGGCCACGACGATGTCGGCGCTCCCCGCCTTGATGGACTGGTAGCCCAGGCGAAGCGCCGTCATGGACGAACAGCATGCCCGGTCGATCGTGAGCGAAATGGAGCTGTCAGGGAACCCGGCGCCCAGGGTGATCTGGCGCGCGGGCACGTTGGTGTAGATCGCGTATTCCGCCGGTATGCAGGTCCCGTAGTAGACCTCGTCCACCTCCGCGGGGGAGAGCTTCGTCCTCTGGACCGCTTCGCGCATCGCCTTTATGGCGAGGTCGAAGCTCAGCGTGGTCTTGAGCGCGCCGTCGAACTTGCCGAAGGGCGTGCGCACCGCGCTCACTATGACGACATCGTTGGGATTATTCTTCTCTGCCATGATCATTGTCTCCTTGTCGATTTATCTCACTCCAAAATCCTTGCCCAGCACGTCGCTCGCGCACAGCACGCCCGAAACAATCGCGCAGTCCATCGCGACGCCGTATCCCTTCGCCGTGTCGCCGGCGAAGAACAGTCCCTTCACGTGGGGCGAGCGCACCGGCACCTTCTGCGTGCCCGCCTGCGAGACGCTCTTTGCCACGCCCTCGAGCTTCCAGCAGACGAGGTCGAGCTTCCAGTCCACGCATTCTTTAAAGCCGGGGTAGATTTCCTCCATAAAGTCGGGGAGGCGCTCCATGAGCTTGCCCACGAGCTTCCGGTCCAGCGACTCGCGCTCGCTGATGGGCAGGTAGGCGGTGTAGAGGTACTTGCCGGCGGGGGCGATTGATTTGTCAATCATAGACTGGATATTCCAGCATATGTACACGTCCCAGTCGAAGCCCTCGCTCCTGGGCAGCACGCACGTGTTCTTGAGTCCCAGCTTCGCGTGTTCCTCCGGCATCGGAAGCCTGTTGAGCCCCATGTAGGGGACGTAGCTCCCGTAGCCGTACATGCTCTTGGTCTTGTCGACCCATGCCTGCGGGAAGAGCTTTTCGTCCACCACCCTGAAGGTATGCTGTGCCGGGATATTGCTTACGACCACGGGCGCGAAAAATTCCAGGGGGCCCTTTTCGGCCGATTCGGCCTTGACGCCGGTGACCGCGCCCTGTTCCACCTTCACCTCGGTCACCCTCGCGCCCAGCAGGAGCTCGCCGCCCAGCGCCTGGAACCGGCGCGCGACGGCCTTGGACCACTCGATGGTCCCGTGCTCTACAAAGCCTCCCACCCAGCCGAGCACGCCACGCGCGAGCTTGGGCTCGAACGCGTGTTTGAAATAGCGGAAGATGTCCCCGATGGAGATGTCGGCGGGGTTATTAATGGTGGAGAAGAGCGTGCTCACGGTATGCAGGTGATTGTAGATGATCTCGTTCTTCGTAATGCCCTTCCGCTCCGCCCAGTCCTTGAACGAAACCTTTTCGAGCTCGTCGATTTCGCTGTCGCTCAATCTGTAGGCGTCGATGTAGAAATCCAGGTACGGTATCTTTTCCGTCTTCGCCATGGTGCGCAGCGCCGGGTCGATGCAATTTCCCGCCACGTCCCGGTATATCTGTCCCTTGTAATATGACGCCCAGTGGCCGCCGTGCTTGGTCACCCCCTCGATGCCGCCCGCCAGGTCCTCGAAGTCCAGCATGTAGCCCGCGCCGTTGGCGCTGATCGCGTGGTAGCCAATGTCGAGCGTGTACCCGTCCAGCATGCGGTTCTTCACAATTTCCTCGGGGTCGGGGCTGGCCCCCGCGATGTAGGTGTACTGTGTCGCGAGCAGGTCCCTGTACCACTGGAGTCCCCTGTCCGATATTTCCGTGCCCTTGATGGACATCGCCCTCCCGCCCACGCGGTCCGTCCGCTCGAGCAGGAGCACCCTCTTCCCTTCCTTCTGGAGCAGCGTGGCCGCCGATAGTCCGCCCACCCCTGCGCCGATTACGATGATGTCATACTGTGTGTTCATGGCAGCTTCCTGTTATTAAATCTATTCGCCCGGATGGAGAATTACGTATTCATGAAGCATCTCGCCCTTTATGGTCTCTTCCTCCCCGTCTGCCGAGACGAAAAGCTCGTAGCCGGCGATGAACCGCATGTAGTACTGCTCCCACTCGGTGATCCTGGGCAGGGTCATCTGCTCGACCACGCGGTGCGTCGTTATTGAAAGCTCCATGCGCACGCCGAGCACGTCCGTGGAAAATACCTGCTTTACCGGATAGCGCTGCCCCGTTTTTTCGTCGACGCGGAAGTCCTCCATCCGGGCCGACATGATGTCTGTGCTCAGGATGATTTCACCGTTACGCGCAAGCAGAAGCGGCGATACCACCGGCATCGCTTCGTCGCGCGGAAGGACCCAGCCGTAATCGATCGAGTACCGTTCGTGGTGCACCCTTCCCCAGTACCATCCCCTGAACGTTTCCGAGGTGTGGTAGTTGCCCCAGTTGTGGTCGTGGTAGCCGTAGCCCTGCACGCTCATCGTCTCGCCCTTCAGGCGCAGCACCCCCTCGACCCGCGCGGCCGGAACCGGCACCACCCATCCCGCCACCTTCCCGTTCTCCTCGTTCTTGTAATTGAAGCCGGTCCCCGGCTTCCACGGCGGCACCGCGTTCTTCATCACGAGCTCGAACCCGTCGCCCTTGATGTCCATGGATGCGACGTAATGGTCGCCGCAGTCCCTGATGGCGCTCTTCCCCATGCGCACGTCGCAGTAGTTCGGGTCCGCGCTGATCTTGTTCTGGTCGCACACCTCGTAGCGATCCACGCGCATGCCGTCCGGCCTGTAAATGAAAAACTGCAAAGTGGGAATCATTCCCGGCAGGAAAAAGTTCCGGTAGTGATAGGTAGCGACCACGTGATAGCCGTTGGTGAACGAGGCGTCCACGTACCACCACTCCGAGTAGTCCCTGGTGTTGTGGTAGATGTGCGAGGCGTCGTCGCGCCTCTGGTAATCGGCGGGAGTGCGCGTTGCGCCGCGATCGCCGTTGAAGTAGGCCAGGTAGTTCGCTTTTTCCTTCTGGTCCATGCACCTTTCCTCTCGTCTCTTTTTTATATGCGGGGTCCGATCAGCCTGCCGCCGGACGGAAATGGTTAATGTCAAGGATGGTGCCCTTGCGCTCCCCGGCGAATACGGGCTCCACCCTCATTCCCGTCGCGACCTCCCCTTCCGCGCATTCAAGGAAATGCGGCAGGGCGGTGTCGGCCCCGTCGAGTCTCACGAGCGCGTACACGAACGGGGCCTTGCGGGGCGCCACCGCGCTGTCGTACTCGACCCTGGTGAAAGTGACCACCGTGCCGAGGGGACCGACTTCGACCATGTCCGATTCGCCCATGGTGTGGAAACAGGGACCGCACATCTGCCGGGGCGGCGCGTATACCTTGCCGCACTTTGCACACTTGATGCCCATGATCCTTCCTTTGTCCCGAAGCTCAACGAAAAAACGGCTCCCGATCTTCCCGGCGTAATACCGGCTCATGGCGGTGATATGCTGATCGACCTCGAACGGTCTGAACACATTGTCGCTCATTGCGTGCCTCCTCGATTATTCGTGCGTACCGCTGCGACCCCGGTCAGATGGGATCGAAGTACAGTATGTCACTCAGGTCCCCTCTCCGCTCCTCGCGCGGCCTGAGCACGGCCCTGAACCTCATCCCCACCCTGATCTTGTTCATGTCCGGCTCGATGTTGAGAAAATGGTCCACCGGCGCGTCGCACCCGTCAAGCTTCACCGAACCGTAGGCGAACGGCGGGTTGTGCGGCTTCCCGGTGGTCGGGTCGGTGAGCGGTATATACATGATCGTGAAGGCCGCAAGCGTTCCCTCGTTCCCCAGCTCAACCCATTCCGTGCTCTTCACGTGGCAGCGCGCGCACACCACGCGCGGCGGGATCATCACCCTCTTGCACGAGGGGCACCTTGTTCCAAAGAACCTGCCGTTGTCGCGAAGCTCCAGCAGGAACCTGCTCATGTATTTCCCGGCCGCGAAGCGATAGGGAACGTCCACCACCATGGGCAGATTGATCAATTCCTGTTCGTACGTTTCCTGTGACATGTCCGATCCTCCTAGTCCTCCGTGCTGTCCGACAGCGAGGTGAGCACCGTCCAGCAGGTGCCGCCGTACGCGGTCGCGAGTCCCCGGTGCACTTCCCTTGGCAGCTGGTGTCCGCCGGCGTCGCCGCGGATCTGCAGCGCGCATTCCCATACCCTGAGCATGGCCGTCGCGCCAATAGCGTTCGTGGAAAGTACGCCGCCCGACGGGTTCACCGGCATGGCGCCGTCGATCCTCGTCTTGCCTTCTTCTATGAGCCTGAAGCCCTGTCCGCGTTCGCACAGGTGCAGGTCCTCGTACCACATGATTTCGGCCCAGGTCGCCGGTTCGTATACCTCGAAAACGCCGTAGTAGCTCCCGGGGTCCTTCACTCCCAGCTTCCTGTAGATGCGCGTCGCGCTCACCTCAGAAAACCTGGGCGCAGTGGAGCCGGTGTCCCTCCAGTCCAGGACGAACTGCTCGTTGTGGGCCGTGTCCATCGCCCGTATCCAGACGGGTTTTTTCGCGCGCGCCTTCGCCGTCTTTTCGTCGGCGAGTATCATCGCGCACGCGCCGTTGGAAGCCGGGCACATCTCGAGGAGCCGTATGGGATAGGCGAGCATCCGCGAATTGAGCACGTCCTCCTCACCTATGTTCAGCTTGAGGTGGGCGTAGCTGTTCCTGCGCGCGTTCTCGGCCGCCTTAATTCTTACCAGCGCCGAGTGTCGCTCGGTCGCGCCGTAATTCGCCATGTACGAGGTTCCGAGCATCGCGAAGAAACCGACCGCCGCGCCCGCCATGGACCTCCCGAAGAGCGGGTGCGCCACGCCGCTCAGGATCGCGTTCGTGTCTCCTTCCTCCTGCTTCTCGAAGCCGATGCACAGCACCTTGTCGAAGACGCCGCTTGCGACATGGTGCGCGCCCGCGTGCACGATCGTCGCGCCCACGGTACCGCCGGTGGTGATCTTGACCCCCGACCTCCCGAACGCGCCGGTGCTGTCCGCGAGCCAGCAGTCGGTCATGTGGCAGCCCTCGAAAAATTCCATGTTGCCTATAACCACCGCGTCGATTTCCTCGATGCTCATCTGCGCGTCGTCCAGGGCGGCGCGCACGGCTTCGTGCACCATCTCCGGCTGGCTGACGTCATGACGGCGTGCCGCATGGTACGTCTGCCCCCCGCCTATAATCGCAACGTTTCTCTTCATGGAACCCTCCTAATCCCTGCCCAGAACGATCACGCAATGATGCTGTCCGCAAAATCCGCTGTGCCCCTGAGCGACGGCCGTCTTCACATTCGCCACCTGGCGGTCTCCCGCCTTTCCCATGACCTGGAGGGCCGCCTCCGCGACGCTGTTGAGCCCCATTACGTTCGCGGGAACTCCCCCGAGCAGGCCTCCCGACGGGTTCACCGGGATCCTGCCGTCCTTCCATGTGGCGCCGGATTCCACGAGCTTCCCGCCCTCGCCGCTCCCGCACAGTCCCAGCCCCTCGCACCAGAGCAGCTCCTGGTACGAGAACTCGTCCCCGAGCTCCACCATGCCGATCTCGCGCAGCGGGTCCTTTACCTGCGCCATCGCATAGGCGCGCGCCGCCGCCTTCCTGAGCGCCATGCACTCCGCGAGGTCCCGGTCCCCCAGGTAGTACGAGTCGTAGCAGGTGCCCACGCCGTTGATCCACACCGGGCTCTTCGCGAGCTTCTTAGCCTTCTTCTCCGATGCGAGTATCATCGCGACCGCCCCGTCCGTATCGGGAGCGGTTTCCATCCAGTGAATGGGGGACGCGAGCATGGATGAATGCAGCACGTCATCGACCGAGTAGTTCCCGAAGTTGTGCGCGTTCGGATTGCGCGCGGCATTGGCGAGGTTCTTCACCGCCGCGAGCGCCACCTGCTCTTCCGTGATCCCGTACTTTTCCATGTAGCGCCTGCACTGCAGGGCCGCGGCCGACGTGTAGTCGAACCCGAGCATGCGCGTGAAGATGGGCTCGAACGCGTCATTGTTGACGATGTTGCGGTCCGTCTGCGACATCTTGGTGTGCGACATGACCAGGGTGCACTCGAACTCCCCGGAGAGAATGCCCAGCGTTCCGTAGTAGACGGCCGTGGATCCGTCCATGGCCATCTTCTCCTCGTTGCGCAGGTGGCCGCCGATCACGTCCGTGATGCCAATATTCGAGATGGTCTGCCCGTCCCAGATATCGTGCGAGCAGCTGATGCTGTTGTCTATGCCGCCCTGCATCTTCAAACCGGTTTCATCCAGGACCTTTTCTATCACCTCGTACGCGATCTCCGCCACGTTGGCGTCGGCGCGCTTGGGACTGAACCTGGTCTGCGCGACGGCGACTATTCCCACTCTGTCAGCCATGACGCCCTCCTATAGCCTTTCGAAGATGGTCGCGATTCCCTGGCCCCCGCCGATGCACAGCGTGACGAGACCGTACCTGCCGCCCGTGCGGTGCAGCTCGTTGATCACGGCCATTGCGAGCCTTCCCCCCGACATGCCGTTGGGATGACCGAATGCGATCGCGCCGCCATGCGGGTTCCAGCGCTCGGGGATAACCTTGTGGCCGTTCTTTTCGAGGAGCTTCATCACGGCGAGCGTCTGCGACGCGAACGCCTCGTTGCACTCGACCACGCTCATGTCCTCGAGCTTGAGCCCTGCCTTTGCCAGCACCTTCTCGCATGCGATTACCGGCGCGATCCCCATGTACTTGGGTTCGCGCGCCCCGAGCGCGCTTCCCACGAACCGCGCCCTTGGCTTTACGCCCAGTTCCTTCGCCTTGTCCGCCGCCATGAGCAGCACCGCGACTCCCCCGTCGTTCATGCCGGACGAGCTTCCCGCCGTAACCGTCCCGTCCTTCTTGAACACGGGCTTGAGCTGCGCGAGCTTCTCGAGCGTGGTCGCGCGGGGATGCTCGTCCGTGTCGAACACGACCGGCTCGCCCTTTTTCTGCGGTATGGTTACCGGTACGATCTCTTCCTTGAAAAGGCCGTCGGCGATAGCCTTGAGCGCAAGCTCCTGACTCCGGAGCCCGAACTTGTCCTGCTCCTCGCGCGAAATCCCGAACTCGTCCGCGAGCGTTTCGGCGATGATTCCCATGGGAATATTGGTCGCCTCGTCGGGACCGGTCTGGCGCACCACCCACGGGGGCGGCGAGAGCGAGAACGGGGACTCCTGGCGCTCCATCATGTAGGGCTGCCTGCTCCAGGATTCGCATCCGCCCGCGATGTAGACGTCCCCGAATCCCGCCATGATGTTCGCGGCCGCGGTATTGATCGTCTGCAGCGCGGACCCGCACTGGCGCTCCACCGTCTGCGCCGGAACCGAAAGCGGAAACCCGGCCTTGAGCGTCGCCCATCGCCCGATGTTCACCGCGGCATTGTTCGTGCATGCATGGCCTATGATGATATCCTCGACGAGCGCGGGATCGATCGTCATCCTTTCCCGCAGGCCCCCGAGCGCCATCGCGGCGAGCTCCTCGGGCCGGAAGCGCGACAGGGCGCCCCCCATCCTCCCGATGGGGGTCCGTGCGCCGTCAATGTAATACACTTCATTCATGTTCAATCTCCTGGCTCATTGGTACGATGCGGCACCGATTGACATATCAGTCATTCGCTGTAATGCCACTGCAACTATCTGCCCTTGAACTGCGGTTTCCGCTTTTCGAGAAACGCCGACATGCCTTCCGTCTTGTCCTCGCTTCCCATCACGAGGCCAAAACACAGCGCCTCGAGGGAGATGGCCGTCTTCAAATCGGCCTGCATGCCGTTGTTGATCGCGGTCTTCGCCATGTACAGGGCGAACGGTCCTTTTGAGGCAATCTTTTCGACCAGCTTGTCCACAGCCGCGTCGAGCTCCTCGGCCGTCACCACCTGGTTCACGATCCCCAGGCGATAGGCCTCGTCCGCCGAGATAAAATCTCCCGTCATGATGAGCTCCTTGGCCTTGCCCATTCCCACTATCCGGGGAAGCCGCTGCGTCCCGCCGTACCCGGGAATGATGCCCAGCTTGATCTCGGGAAGGCCGAACTTCGCGCTCGATACCGCGATCCTGATATCGCACGAAAGCGCCACCTCGAGCCCTCCTCCCAGCGCAAGTCCGTTGATGCGCGCGATGACCGGTTTTGGAAAATTCTCAATCTCCGCGCAAATCGCCTGGCCCGTGGGTACCTCGTATACCGTCTCTATAAAGCCGGTGCCGGCGTTCATGATGGAAATGTCCCCGCCCGAGATAAACGCCTTGTCCCCCGAGCCGGTGAGCACGACCACCAGGATGGAATCGTCCTTGAGAATCTCGTTCCTCAGGGCATGCTGGATCTCGAGCATTGTGACGTGGCGGATTGCGTTCACCACGCCGGGGCGATCAATTACGACCGTCGCCACCTTTCCGTTTTTTACAATCTTGATATCTTCGTAGTTCATCACCGTCTCCGCTTTCTCCATTATGATTGACTTATCAGTCAAAAAGTTTCGCCACGGTTTTGGTCCCGTCGGAATTATAATCGTAGAAACCCTTCCCGTTCTTCCTTCCCAGCCTTCCCGCTTCGACCATCTTCCGGTAAAGTATGTTCACCGCATCGCGCGCATTGTGCGTGTAATTGTAAACCGCGTCTCCCGCGTTCGTGATGATATCGAACCCTCCAAAGTCGGCCAGCTCGCAGGGCCCCATGGGATGCCCGGCGCCGAGCTTCATCGCGAGGTCCACCTCTTCCGCGGTCGCCGTCCCCTCGAGGACGATCTGCGCCGCCTCGTGGTACAGGAGTCCCAGCAGCCTGTTGACGATGAAGCCGGGAACGTCTTTCACGGTCACGGGAGTCTTGCCCAGCTTTTTGCAGAACGCGAGCGCCGCGTCCACTGTCTCATCGGCGACGCCTATGGGCTTGATGACCTCGACGAGCTTCATCACCACCGCCGGGTTGAAGAAATGCAATCCGATGCATTTTTCCTTGCGGTTCGTCGCGCCCGCGATCGCGGTTACCGGGAGCACCGATGTATTGGACGCGAGGATCGTGTGCGCGGGGCAGAACCCGTCGATTTCCGCGAAGACGATCTTCTTCATTTCCATGTTTTCCGGTATGGCCTCGATGACGAGGTCCGCGTCCTCGACCGCGGATTTGAGATTTGTGGTCGCGGCGATGCGCCCCACGATTGCGGCTCCCTCCTCCGGTTTTATCTTTCCCTTTGCCACGAAATGCTTTTCGATATTGCCCTTGATCGTGCCCGTTGCCTTGTCGAGCATGGCCTGTGCGATATCATAGAGCTTGACATTGTACCCGGCCATCGCCGAAGCCTGGGCGATCCCGTGGCCCATGGTGCCTGAACCGAGCACCGCTACGTTTTTAATCTCCATCTTTTTTCCTCCTTATCTGGTGTGACTAAAGGATCCCGTTTACGAGAACCTTTACCATCTGGTCGGTCATCTTTGAAACCTTGCCCTGCCCCTTCTTGATGCTCGGGTTATACACGTATTGCCGGATGAGTGCGTCAACCGCACCCAGCGTGAGATACGATATGATCTGCGGGGAGACGTCCTTGTTGAACACTCCCGCCTCCTGCCCTTTCGTAATCATCTGCGAGACCCTGTGAAAATAGCGGTTGAAAATCCGCTGGTTCTCTTCACTGTAAAACTTGTCAAGGCGCGGAACGTCCATCACGATCACCTTGAGGAGATCCGGGTTCTTTTCATACTCGTCCAGGCTGAACTTGACCACGGCCTTGATCTTTTCGACGGGATTTTCGATTTTTTTATCTATGTGCTCAAGCCCCTTAAGGAGGTTGGTCCAGGCGTTCTGGAAAATATCAATGAGCACGTCGTCCTTGCTCGGAAAGTAATGATAGAAGAGTCCGTACGCGACCTCGGCCTCCTTCGCGATATCGGAGACGCGGCTGTTATGATAGCCCATGCGCGCAAACACGGTAACGGCCGCCTGCCGGATATGGTTGCGTTTCTTCTCGAGCTGATCTTCAGCGATCATGGTCCCCCCGGGCTGCCGTTGATTGACTGATTGATTCATCAGTCATATGCTACTGTATTCCACACTTGTTTTTTGTCAATGATAATTTTCAATTATAGGGCAATCTCAGGAGGAAGCCTTTCCGGAGGCGAGAGGTGCCACGAAGCGGAGGAGCCCTTACATCGGGACCATCCTCCCCTCCAGGTTAGATTGACTGCCGCCGCACACTCCCGTGCAGCGATGAGGCCGCGCATCGCCGCGAAGCTCGGACCGATCGTCAAAGAGGCGATTCTGCCTCTGCCGGCGTGCGACTTCGCGTATGCCCGCCGCCGGGCCTTAAGCAACGGCGCGCCGTCACGAGAGAAGCCGCACCGCCTGTGACATCATCTCCCCGATGGGAATGCCCCGCGGGCAGGCTTTTTCCGCATCCGTGTAGTCGAGCCGCGCGAATCTCCTCCTGGTACCGGCGGGAATCTCCCTGAAAAGGCTGCGCGCCATCGCCCTCTCCCCGTAGCCGTGGTAGTACATGAGATAGCGCATGACGTCCGCGACGTAGGGCGCGGCCGCGGGAAGCGCCCGGTCGCATATCTCAGCACATCCCGTGCAGTAAGAGCCGCATGTAGCCCGGGCGTATTGCTCGAGCCGCTCCTCATCCGCGCGTGAAAGCTTTTTCCCGTCGGCGGCCGCGTTCGCGTTTTCGGTGATCTGCTCCACGCTGTTCATGGTGACGCACGCCGAGGCGATGCGCTTGTCGTCGAGCACGTATTTTATCTTGGCCTGCGAATCGGTGTAGCCATTGCTCGTGAAGGACTTTATGATCGTCGCGTCGTCCTCCTCCCTGCTCTTGACGCCCATCACCTTCATCGCGATGAGCCCTATGTTCGCCTTGTGGCACGCCTCTATCGCCTCCTGCATCTCGGGGTCCTGCATGAGCCGGAAATTGTAGCTGGTCATGAGCGCGTCTATCCAGTCCAGCTTCGCCGCGGCCTTGAGGCACTTCGCCATGTTCTGGTGCGTGCTGAAACCGAAGTGTTTTATGAGCTTGCGCTTCTTCGCGGACTCGGCCCATTTACGAAGGTCGTCGGTGAGCGCGGCCGGGTCGCTCAGGGCGTGGACGCCGTAGTACAGGTCGATATAATCGGTCCCCATTCGCTGGAGCGAGGTCTGGAGCCTCTCCTCGACCTCGGCCGCGGTCCTCGCCTTGGAGGCTTTGCTCACGATGAAGATATCTTTTCGTTTTTCGGGGTTCTTCGCGAGGAACTTCCCGATCCCCAGCTCGCTGTTCCCGCCGGCGTATATGTGCGAGGTGTCGATCATATCGATCCCCCACTTGAGGCCGTTGTGGATCACGATCTGGTTCTCGACCAGGTTGTACATGATGCCGTGCGAGAGGACCGGGATCGATGCGCCGGTTTTCCCGAGCACCCTGCGGGGAACCTTCGTGGGATCCTGGTCCGCGGTCTCCTCGCTCCCGGACTTCTTCCCGCACGCGGCCTGAATAAGCGCCGACCCGGTTCCCAGGGCGACCCCTGCGTACGCTGCCATTTTTAAAAAGAGCTTCCGTGAAATCTGTGTATCCGGTTTCGTCATGACACTGCCTCCATTTTTCAACGCCTTAATGAATCCTGAAACGCGCTCTTCCCGCTAGCGCCCTTCAAGGGAGATGATGAGATAACGGCCCAACGGCGATTTAAGAGATAAAGGCATTGTTTCATTCGCCTTTCGAAAAATACTGCCCCTATCCCCTTCATCTCTTCAATCCCCACATCCCCCTTTCCGTAATGTTTCGCCATTCTTCCCCGAAACAATTGCGATCATTTTATCAACGCTTGAGCAGCAGGGCGCGCCGCGCGCTCCTTGAATCGCCGATCCCGGAAACCCTGATGGCGCGCATACCGCTTACCGGGCATTCGTGCTCGCAAATCCCGCAGCCGGTGCACCGCTCGATGTCCACGAACGGACGCTGCAGGCGCACCTGTATGACAATGCGCTCGCCGGGCGCAACGTGGACGGCGCCTCCCGGCGCAAGCTCGATCGCATCCGCCGACAGGGACAATATCGCCCTGCGTACGTTCTGCCGGTTGAGGCAGGAATAGTCGCCCGACGAAACGCCGGGCGGGAGCACCTCTCCTCCCTTAATCGTGATTGTCCTGTTCAAGACCGATTGCACGGTCACCTCTCCCCCGCGGATCGTACTGAACTGCCCGTCGGTGTAGATGGCCTTGGGGCTCACGGGGCAGTTTTCCTGGCAGACGATGCAGGGGCGGTTCATGCTCCACGGGAGGCAGCGGTCCCGGTCGACGAAGGCCGTCCCTATCTTTATAAACCCGCGCTCCCTGAACTTTCCCGTTCCGCGCTTCTCGTCCAGGCTGATGGGCCGGATGGCCGCGGTGGGGCATACCTGTCCGCAGGCCACGCAGTTGGGCTGGCATCCGCTCGAGCCTATGC
>CALMJO010000429.1 GCA_937864375.1 uncultured Spirochaetota bacterium | reverse complement strand
TGTCGAACACGCCGGAGAGCGATGACTGCACGCCGTCCAGGAGCCCGTGGTACTCGAAGAAGAACTGGACGACGTCAAGGCGCTGCTCGATCTCCGCGGCGAGGAGCAGGGGCTGCAGTAGCGCGCGCTCCAGCGCGCGGCGTCCCATGGGCGTGCGGGTGCGGTTTAGAAGGGAGAAGAGCGTCCGGTTCTTCGTGCCGTCGCTCGCGTTCGTGATGAGCTCGAGATGGGCGATGGTCGCCTCGTCCAGGATCATGCGGTCGGAGGAGACGATGCGCTGGGGAAGCTTCATGTGATCGAAGGCGCGGCGGTGGGTGTCCTTTAAATACTCGAGTATGGAACCCGCCGCGAGCACCTCGGCGTCCCCGGTGATGCCCAGTCCCTTGACGGAGGCGAGCGCGAACGCGTCGGTGATGGCGCCCGTCATGTACGCGGGATCGTAGAGCCACTCGTTGATCCTGTTCACCGGGATGTCGCGCGCCTTCACGTGGGCGGCGAAGGGCCCGTCCTCCCCGGCGCCGCGCCCGTGGAGGATCGCCTCGCGCGGGCTGAACCGGGCGATCTCTCCCCGGAACAGATCAAGGGAGCGCGGGATGGACGAAAGGAAGAAATCGCCCGTGGACGCGTCCACGAAGGCGAGTCCTATCTCCTGCTCGAGGAGCACGATGGAGGCGAGGAAGTTGTTGTCGTCCCCCTGTAATAGGTTCTGCTCGATAACCGTGCCGGGGGTGATGACGCGCACCACGTCGCGCCGCACCACGGTCCCGCTCGAGGGGACCTGCTCCATCTGCTCGCAGATCGCCACGCGGTGCCCCGCCTTGATCAGGCGCGCGATATAGCTCTCCGACGCGTGGTAGGGGATGCCGCACATGGGCACGTCGTTCTGACGGGATGTGAGGACGATGTCCAGCACCTTCGAGGCGACGCGCGCGTCTTCGAAGAACATTTCGTAGAAGTCGCCCAGCCGGAAGAAGAGGATCTCGCCCGGGTGCTTCTTCTTGATTTCAAGATATTGCCGCATGAGCGGCGTGAGCCTGGGGTCCGCGTGCTTATTCTCCATAGATGTACTGCTTGTTCCCGCTCTTTTTTATCCGTACCACGCCGCCGTTCAGTGCGTATTCCTCGGCGAGGCGCGTCTTCACCGCGATCGCGGCGTCCATGTCGTCCAGCCGCCCCACGTATATCATGTAACGCCCGCCCACCTTGACGGTCTCCACGGGGGAGAACTCGCCCTTGATGAGCGCGGCGATCTCGCCCGCGTCCTTTTTGTCGTAGATGGGTCCCAGCGCCACGGCAAAAAGCCGGCCGCCGTCCCCCCTCGAGGGGTAGCGCGTTTCCGGGTTTATGTCAAGGACATCGGCGGATTTCACCTGCGATTCGTCGGGAAGGTAATCGACGCGTTTTGGATCATGCGGGGCGTAGCTTTCGATGCGCTCCCGCGCGTACCCGGCCTCGGGCGAGGAGGGGTAGCGCTTCACGACATCCTGCATTGCCGACGAGGCCCGGTCGTAATCCCCGCGCTTCTCGTAGTAGCGCCCCAGCAGGTACAGGCCCGGTGCCGCAGACGACGAATCGGGGAATCCCGTGACGAGCTCTTTAAGAATAACGAGGTAGGCGCGCGAGTAGCCCGTGGTGCGCCGCTCGATGTAGGAGGAGAGGAGCAGGGCCTCGGCGAGCCCGTCGTAGTCGTGGTGGTTCGCGGTGACGTCATTCATGACGGCGCGGGCCTCGTCGAACCGCTCGCGCTGGATGAGTCCCCTCGCGAGCAGGAGCTTCATCCTGAGGGAGCGGGCGTCGGTCGGGGAAAGCGCGATCCCCATGCGCGCATCCTCGATGAGCTCGTCCCAGCGCGCGGACAGGTAGAGGATTTCGCAGGCGCGCAGCGCAGCGACGGAGCGCCTGGGGTACGAGGGATAGTCGTCCCGCACCTGCCGGTAGCGCGCGAGCGCCTCGTTGGGCGCGTTCGCCAGGGCGGCCGCGAGCATGCGCGCCTCGGGCGCGAACTCGCTCCTTGGAAATTTATTGACGAACGAGGCGACGGCGTCGTCCAGTGCCGCGGAGTTCCCCTCGCGGTACAGCGCGTTGATCTGCTTCCTGAGGTCGGCCTCCCCCGGGTAGAGCGCGCGCGGAAGGGCGCACAGGAGCGCGCACATGATCACGATGACGCGGGCCCTACGCACTGCGCTCTCCGTAAAGGGTGGACCCGCGCACGCCGCGAATGACCACGCTCACCATGCGGCCTGTGTCCCCCGGGCCGCCGGGGAGCACCACCGGGTGGTTCAGGAAGCTCCTCCCCATGACCTCGTCCGGGGACTTCCTGCTTGTTGCCTCGACGAGGACGCGCTCGGTAAGCCCCACGCGCGCGGCGAGCCTTCCGCGGGAGATTTCCCTCTGCAGATCTATGATGCGCTGCAGGCGGGCGAGCTTTTCTTCGCGCGACAGGGTCTCCGGCAGGGAGAAGGCTCCGGTCCCCTCGCGGGGCGAGTACGCGTACATGAACGCCTCGTCGAAGCGCACCTCGCGCATGGCCGCGAGCGTCGCCATGAAGTCATCTTCCGACTCGCCGGGGAAGCCCGCGATGAGGTCGGTGCTGAGCGCGTGGTCCGGGAGCGCCGCGCGGATCGATTCCACGACGCGCATGTAGTGTCCCAGCGTGTACTTGCGGTTCATGACCGCGAGCACGCGGTCGGAGCCGCTTTGCAGGGGGAGGTGGATCGCGCGGGAGATGTTTTCGTGCGCCGCGATCGTGCGCGCGATCTCCGGGGTGAAATCCTTTGGGTGCGAGGTCAGGAAATTGACCCGCACGATGCCCTTAACCCGCGCCGCGCGGGAGAGGAGCTCGTGGAAGGGCATGTCCCCGCTGTCCTGTCCGTACTGGTTCACGTTCTGTCCCAGGAGCGTGATCTCGGTGACGCCGCCCTGCACGGCGCGCCCGATCGATTGAATGATCTGACCGGAGGGAAACGACACCAGCGGCCCGCGCACATAGGGCACGATGCAGTAGGCGCAGAAGTTCTCGCAGCCGTGCGTGATGGTCACCCAGCGGTGCCAGGGGTGGACGTCGCGCGTGACGCACTCCGCGTCCACGCGGGTGGCCAGGTCGCCGCGGCGCTGGGAGAGGTGGAGGGCGCTTCCCCCGTCCATGAGAAACCCCGTGATGATGCGTCCGGCCTCCGGCGACCGGTAGGGGCCCAGGACGATGTCGGCGCGGCCGTCGGCGACCATCCGCTCACCCAGGCGCTGGGCCATGCATCCCGCCACGGCCACCACGCGCCCGCGGCGGGCGTGCGCCTTCGCCTCGCGAATGCGCGCGAGCGCACGGTCCTCGGCGTGCGCGCGTACGGAGCAGGTGTTGAAGATGACCACGTCGGCGTCCTCCTCGCGGGCGGCCGGGGAAAATCCCTCGCGCTCGAGCGACGCTGCCATGAGCCCGGAATCGCCCTTGTTCATCTGGCAGCCAAAGGTCTCGATGAAGAACGTGCGCGGCATCAGCCAAGCACTCCCGAAGCGGCGAGGGCGCGTATCTCGTCGTCCGAGTACCCCGCGCCGCGAAGCACCTGGACGTTGTGGTGGCCGATTGGCGCACCGGCGAACGGCGCCGCATCGGCGCCCGAGGTGAATTTGAGGGGATTGCCGTACTGCTTTACCGCTGTCTCTTATACACATCTCCGA
>CALMJO010000428.1 GCA_937864375.1 uncultured Spirochaetota bacterium | reverse complement strand
CTATAACAACCAGGCGACCATCCAGAACGTGATCGAAATGGTTTCGCGTGGGCTCCACGAGCACTACCGCGACGCCAGGGCGGTAATCTTCATCTCCGACGGGGGCTCCACCGACGACACGCGCGACATCGCCAAGGACTTCGAGATCATGCCCTGGCAGGAGAAGATAATCCAGATATACCGCGGCATCTCGGGCAAGGGCAGCGCCTTCCGCGCCATCTTCGAGGCGGCGGTCCACCTGGACGTGAAGGCGTGCATGGTCGTGGACTCGGACCTCCGCAGCATTTCGCCCGAATGGGTGCGCCTGCTCCTGGAACCCGCCCTCTCCGGGGAATACGAGTTCGTCGCGCCCGTCTACACGCGCCACAAGTACGACGGCACGATCACCAACAATATCGTCTATAACATCACCCGCGCCGTGTACGGAAAGCGGATCCGCCAGCCCATAGGCGGCGACTTCACCTTTTCGCGGGACCTCGCCCGGTTCTACCTGGACAAGCCAGTCTGGTCCACCGACATCGCGAAATTCGGGATCGACATCTGGATGACCATCAATGCGATTGCGCGTAACGTGAAGATATGCCAGGCCAGCCTGGGGCTCAAGATTCACGACGCAAAGGACCCCGCGTCGTCGCTGGGCCCCATGTTCGTGCAGGTGGTGGGAACGCTCTTCAACCTCATGGAGCATTACGAGCCCTTCTGGAAAAACGTAACGGGAAGCCGCGCGGTCCCGCTGTTCGGCGCGCCGGAAAGCGGGGAGCCCGAGGCGGTTCCCATCAACCTTGAAAAGCTGGTGCACGAGTACCGGTCCGGTTTCACGCAGTTCCAGCCCCTGTATACTACTATCTTCTCGCAGGAGGTGTACCGGGGGCTGGAGGCGGCTGCGGCGCTTCCGGTTGATACGTTCGGGTTTCCCATCGAGATCTGGGTCAAGGCGTTATACGAGCTCGCATCCACCTACCATCACTGGAAGGTGAACAGGGTGCGCCTCATCAACCTCATGGTGCCGCTTTACTACGGGCGCGTCGCCCAGTTCGTCAACCAGACACGGAACATGAGCTCCCTGCAGGCGGAGGAGGTCGTGGAGCAGCAGGCCCAGGTTTTCGAAGACAGCAAGGACTACCTCATGGCGAAATGGAACGAGGAGCACCCGGAGCCCGACCTTGCGCGCGCCGCGACTCATTGACCTTAAAAAACGGCGGGGGGGCCGATTTTTGCTTTACTAGCGCCCCGGCGTGCACTACATAGTGACTGGATTTCCGGACCGGGCAGACGGACCTTGCTTCAGGCCATTCATTCATGCAGACCGAATCGATACAGAGAACGCTGTACATCACCGGGAAGGCCATGGAGTCCTGCGCGGTCCCCGCGTCCCCCGACTACCGCATCGAGACGCTTGGCGATCCGGACCTCGTGTTTTCCGGGGCATCCGGGGAAACAACCCGTCACCTGGTCATCTTCCTGCACGAGGAAGACGAATGCACGCTTGCCAAAATCGAATCGACCCTGGTGAAGAAGGGCACCTTTCATAGGATAATCCTCGTGGGAAGCGAATCAAGCCTCGCCGCGCTTGACGAGGCGGACCGCCGGCGCATTATGCATTTTATCACGCGTCCGGCGGGGGCCGTGGAGCTCGCCTTTCTCATCCATAAGGCATTTTCGACCATGAGTGAGGAGCAGTGGTTCAATGCCGAGCGCATCCAGTACCTGGAAACCCTCACCGACATGCGCCAGGACCAGGAGGACCTGATCACCATAGGCCGCTCGCTTTCAACCGAAAAAGACCCCGACAAACTTCTGAGGAGCATCCTCATGCTCAGCAAGAAGATCACCGGGGCGGACGCGGGCTCCATTTTCATCGTCGAGGAGGGAGAGTCCAAGGAGAAGCACCTTCGCTTCAAGTACTCGCATACCTTCTCGAAAAACCTGCCCTACGAGGAATTCGTGCTCGCGCTGAACCGCAATTCCATCGCCGGCTACGTCGCCGTGACCGGGAACATCCTCAACATCCCGGACGTCTACAAGCTTTCCAAGGACGATCCCGTGGCCTTCAACTCCTCGTTCGACAGGCTGCACAACTACCGGTCAAAGTCCATGCTGGTCATCCCCATGCGCAATCACGTGGACGAGATCATAGGGGTCATCCAGCTGATCAACAGCAAGGAATACGGGAACAGCAGCAGGAGCACGGGGAACGAGGCCTTCGAGGTGGTGCTCTCCACTCCCGAGGATTTCGAGGTCAAGGTGGTCCAGTTTTCTCCGCGCTACGAAAAGCTCATGGAGGCGGTCGCCAGCCAGGCGGCAATAGCGCTGGAAAACAACCGCATGCTCAAGCAGATACAGACCCAGTTCGAGGAGTTCGTCAAGGCGTCGGTGACGGCGATTGAATCGCGGGACGTGGCCACCTCCGGCCACTCCTTCCGGGTGGCGGAGTTCTGCAAGGAGATGGCGCGCGCGATCAACAACGACTCGGGCGAAGCGCTCTCCTGCGTCAAGTTTTCGGACACCGCGATCAAGGAGCTCGAGTACGCAGCGCTCCTGCACGACTTTGGCAAGGTGTACATCGACCTCGCCATATTCCAGAAGGCCAAGAAGCTCTTTCCCAAGGAGCTCGACAACCTGATTTTAAAGATGGACTACCTTTACCGCTACACCGAGATGCAGTACGTGAACCACGAGCGCGAGCAGCTGGAGCGCGCGCTCGCCCAGGGTCGCGCGCCCGAGGGCCTCGAGAAGATAAGGGAGCAGAAGGAGTTGAACCTCGACAGGATCCGGCACATCAAGGACCGCCTGGTGAGCCTCAACGAGCCCACGGTGACCGACGAGGACCCCGAGGTCGTGCTCGCCAACATCCTGAAGGAGATCGAATCCATAGAGTGCAGGAACCCCGACGGCTCGCCCCTCATCATCCTCACCGACCATGAAAAAACGAACCTCCTGATTCGCCGGGGCAGCCTCAATCCGGACGAGCGCAAGGAAATAGAAAGTCACGTCACCCACACCTACAACTTCGTGAGCCGGATACCGTGGCCCCCCGAGTACAAGAACATCCCCGAGATCGCCGCGAAGCACCACGAGATGCTCGACGGCACCGGCTATCCCTCGGGCCTCAAGGGCGCCGACTCCATTCCCCTCCAGGCGCGCATCATGGCGATCGCGGACATCTTCGACGCGCTCTCGGCCACGGACAGGCCCTACAAGAAGGCGGTTCCCCTGGAAAAGACGCTCGCCATCATGAAGGAAGAGGCGAAGCGCCACAAGATCGACGAGGCGCTGGTCGATCTCATGATCCGACACCGCATTTACGAGAAGATCCACAAGGACCTGTTCAGGCAGGCGGAGTAAAATCATGCGCACCCGCGGCGTGTTCATTCCGGCAGTCCTCCTTATCGTGTGCGGCCTTCTGCTTCCCGCACGGGCGAAGGAAGGCTCGTTTACGCTCGTCTACACCAATTCGCTCAACGGCTATCTCGACTACTGTCTCTGCAAGGAAGACCCCAAGGGCGGGCTCGTAAAGCGCGCCACGGAGCTGCGCGCGCTGCGCGCCGCCTACGGCTCGCCCGTGCTGGTCGAGACCGGGGACTTCTTCGCCTACCAGTGCGACCCCCTCCTCGCCGAGTACCTGGTGAAGGCGTACGCGCTCATGGCGTACGACGCGATTGCGGTGGGCGACCAGGAATTCTCCGGGGGGATCGAGCTCATCACGGGCCATCGCTGGGGGCTTCCCCTGCTTTCGAACAACCTGCTCGTCTACGACATGTTCGCCTGGCAGGCAATGTTCCGCCGCGCGACCATGGTCGAGCGCGGAGGGATCAGGATCGGCATCATCGGCAGCATCAGCGCGGACGCGTTCAAGTACTACCCGGCGAAGATCACCGACCGCGTACGAGTGCTCGACCAGCTTGCCGAAATCAAAAAGGACGTCGACTCCCTCAAGGCCGCGGGCGCCGACTTCATCATCCTGCTCTCGCATTCAGGGCACGACCACGACTGGCGCTCCAGCGCGCGCTGCCCGACGTGGGACTCATCGTGGGCGGGCATTCGCAGACGATGCTCGGCGCGCCGCAGCCCGCCGGCGGGTCCATGATCGTGCAGGCCGGGGCGAACGGGGCGCACATTGGCATCCTGGAGCTCTCCGTGCGGGACGGTAAAATCGTGACGGCCAGGAACTCGTTCCGCCGTCCCGACGACACGCAGCCGGAGGACGACCCGGAGGTCCGCGCGCTGATCAACGAGTACTCCGGAAAAGTCGCGAAGGAATCATCCAAGCTGAAATTCAAGTGAGCGCCTGAATGAAAATCTGGAAGCAGACTGCAAGGGAAATGGCCGTGATCATACTCGCGGCCTGCGTGACGGGTACCGTGCTCAACCTGGTCCTGCCGGGCGGCTACGTGTTCGTGTCGAAGGAGACCGTTTCGTACCGGAAGATCAGCATGATCTCGGCCGACGAGGCGCGGCTCAAGTACGACGGCCGCACCGCGCTCTTCATCGATGCGCGCGACCCGGCGGAATACGAACAGGCGCGCATCCCCGGCTCCGTCAGCATACCTGCCGAACCGGAATCGATTTCCCTCCAGGGCATCAGGGCCAATTTCGACCTCCTGCAGGGACCGCGCGAGCTGGTCATCTACTGCAGCGCGAGCTCGTGCGAATCCTCCGAGACGCTCGCGCGCCGCTTCATCCACATGGGTTATTCGAGGACGCTGTACATAATCGAGGGAGGGCTCCCCGCCTGGCAGGAGCGGAAGTTCCCCCTCGAGACCGCCAGGGATCGCAGGGGAGACTGACATGGGCATGATCCGGAACTTCGCGCGATCGGTCGTTTACGGGAACCAGCTCACGGCGCTGCTCCGGGTGCTGTGCGGCGCGCTCTTCCTGTATTCGGGATTTTTCAAGGTGCTGGACATGGAAGGCTTCGGGCGGGTGGTCGACATGTACGCGATGCTCCCCTCGGCCCTGGTCCCCTACGTCGCCATCGTCCTCCCTTCACTGGAGCTCATCCTGGGCGCACTGCTCGCTGCGGGCTACCGCATCAGGGCGGCCTCGTGCCTCTCGATGCTGCTCATGGTCGTCTTTACCGTCGCGATCATGGTAAACATCGCGCGCGGCGCGAACTTCGAGTGCGGGTGCTTCGAGCTCTCGCGCTTTGGCATCCCCGAGCGGATAGGCTGGCCGCTGGTGATCCGCGACGCGGCGCTCTTCGCGGTGTTCGGCCTCGTCCTGCAGGCGCGCCGCCACCTCTTCTCGCTGGAATACTACCTCGAGAAGCGCACGCTCAGCACGCTCTGACGCGCGCGCCGATGACGTTATGCGGCACTTTGCGCTGCGGTTTCCGCGCGGTGCGGGGGCGCCGCGTCCCCGCAGGGCACCCCGCAGATCGGCCCCCCGCGCTTCCGGTCAACCGTAAAAAAGTGCTTGATAATCCGGGTTTCCGGCCCACAGTGGGCAGGATCGTTATTTTTCCCAATCAGGAAGTGCATATGAGAAATATCATCGCAATGTGTGCTGCATTGGCAACGGCAGGCGCGGTTTCCTGTACCTCCGTCCAGAAGGACGTATTCGTCAAGAACAAGGAAGCCTTCCAGCAGGAAATAAAAATCGCGGTCGTGCCCTTTACCGATCCGCCCGGGCCGGAGGCCGCGGGTTCCGGAATTGCCGTCACCGACGCGCTCACGAACGAGATCATCAGGATTTCGAACTTCACCGTCGTCGAAAGAACCCAGCTCTCCAGGATAATGCAGGAGAAATCGCTCGATGCGACGGGACTCACCGACGCGGCGCTCACCGACATAGGCCGTCTCGCGAAAACCGACTACATCATCGTGGGGAGCGTGACGGATTTCCAGTATGCACGGAAATTCAGCAACGCGTTCATTCCCAAGACCAGGCTCGTCTTCAAGTTCAGGATACTCGACACCAGGGACGGGACGATCGTGGGGACGGGCCGCTACAACCTGGAAACCGGCAAATACGCCTGGTGCGGATGCTGCATACTTGGGTTCTATTACATTCCCGTAGCCCTCGTGACGGAGGAAAACAAGTACGAGCAGCTCGACAATGCCGCCGTCGACATCGTCTCCGAGATAAACAGCGCGGTGCAGAAGCGCGGCTGCCTGTTCTAGCGCCCGCCTGGAATCGTTCCGCGAAAAACGCCGCTCACGTGAGCGGCGTTTCGTTTTCACGGGGCGCGCGCCAGGCCGGATGCGCGGCCGTTCTCTTCACTTGAAGGTGTGCTCCTCCGCGGGGAAGCGCCCTCCCACGACGTCGTCGTGGTACGAGGTGAGCGCCGTCTTCACCGTGTCGGCGAGATTGGCGTATTTTTTGAGGAACTTGGGCTTAAAGCGCTCGTCCATGCCCAGGAGGTCGTTGATCACCAGCACCTGCCCGCTCGTGAACCTTCCCGCGCCTATGCCTATGGTCGGGATCGAGAGGCTTTCCGTGATCTCCCGCGCCAGCGCTTCCGGTACCATTTCGAGTACCAGGCAGAAGGCCCCCGCATCCTCCAGCATCTTCGCGTCCTCGATCATGATGCGCCGCTTGTCCTCCTCGCGCCCCTGCACGGAGAAGCCCCCCAGCTTGTGCACCGACTGGGGCGTGAGCCCTAGGTGCCCCACCACGGGGATGGACGCCTTCGTGATGGACTCCACGGTCTTCGCGAAATCGCGCCCGCCCTCGAGCTTGACGGCGTTGGCTCCCGTCTCCTTCATGATGCGCCCGCAGTTGCGCATGGTGTCCCCGACGGACACGTGGTAGCTCATGAAGGGGAGGTCGGCGATGACGAACATGGAGGGAGCGCCCCTGCGCACGATCTCGGCATGGTAGATCATCTGGTCCAGGGTGACCGGCACCGTGGTGGAGTAGCCCGCGACGACATTGCCCAGGGAATCGCCCACGAGTATCGTATCGATCTCCGTCTGCTCGATGAGCCGCGCGTAGGCGAAATCGTAGCAGGTCACCATGGAGATGGGCCGCTTCTCTTCCCGGGCCGTTTTGAAATCATTGATGGTGCGTATCCGTGCCATGGGTCCCCTCCTTGAAAAGGCGTCCGCTCACGGGGTCCCGGAGCCCGGGATCGAGCTCCACGAGATGGCGGAGCACGAAGTCCCTTTCCCAGATGCGCGGGTGGGGAACCGTGAGCGTGTCCGTGCTTAGAATCATATCACCGTACAGCAGAATATCA
>CALMJO010000427.1 GCA_937864375.1 uncultured Spirochaetota bacterium | reverse complement strand
GGTAATACGTGCGCTCGCGCCCCTGTTCGTCGCGGTAGGGAATATAGACCGGGATGATGAAATTCGCGGCCTTGGTTTCCTCGGGGATTGCCGCGTACGCGTCCGGGTTGATGGTTTTATTCGCCAGGTGCAGGGCCCCCGTGAGCGCGGCGAACTGCCCGAAGATTGCGCCGGTCCTCCCCGGATTGTCGATCGCCCCGCGCTTGATGACTGAATACGTTGCCTGAGTGGCGGCGTTGGTGAATGGGACCACCATGTTCATGATCTTCATGAAGTGGCCGTACTGCTTGTAGTCCAGGGCCCGCGCCGCGATCCGGGTAGCCTCCTCCGGGGACACAAATTTAAGCGCCTGTTCCCTGGTGGAGAGCCTGCCCACGTTTTCCAGAAAATCCCCGGGCGTCGAGATGAAGCGCTTTGTCTTTTCCCAGAGCGACTGTTTGAGCGGATCGAGCCCGATGGACTCGGAGGTGAGGGTTTCCATGCCCCCGCCCTGTTTGACGAAGTCCTTCCAGCGCTGGGTGTTTTTGAGGCCGCCGGCCTTGATCGAGTCCTTCACGACCGTCCCCCAGTTGGAGGCATACTGAGCGATGAACTTCGGGAGGAACGCCGAGTAGTAGCGGTTCGTGAGATAGTGCTGGATCGGGTCAATAAAAACTTGGGCAAGCTGGAAGCTTGGGTTTATCGTGACAGCCAGGAGTCTCACGGGGGCGGTCCCGGAGGCCCAGTTGATGAGCTTGCCCACGAGCGGCTTCACTTCGTTGTCCATTTGCGTCCACTGCTCTGCGAACCAATTCTCTACGGCGAGTGCTTTCTTTTCTCCTCCTTCCAGGTAGTTGATGATGGAATAGCCGGGAGGCGGGTCTGCCTCGGCGATATCGTGAAGCTTGATGATGCTGTTTTCCGGAGCGTCCTGGGCGATTCTCGCGAGCGCAAGGTTGGCATCATTGCGGGCGATCCTGGACTGAGTGCGGGCGACCACGTCGTGCAGGAGCTCGCGCGTGGACATCTTCATGTAATCGCCGGCGCCGTGCTCCAGGTACTTTATGCCGGAGCTCGGCACGTTGATGACGTGCGTCCCCATGGAGAGCGGCTCTTCGGGATCTATGCGTTTGATATACTGGATGGGGCTGTAATACTCGCCCTTCGCCGCGATGTCCTGGTACGCCTGGTCGGAGATGAGCCGAGCCTCGTGCAGCTGGTCGAGCTGGGAGCGAAGGGCCTTGTTGTACATGCGCACGCGGGTGATCGTGTCATCGTAGAGATCGGGTGCTTCCTTCTTGAATCTTTCGAGGAAGTCGGCGAATTCCCATCCCTTCTTACCCTCGGTGAAGAAGTACTTCGGATCATTCTTTGCGATTTCTACGGAGCGCAGCGCATTCGCAGTGACATCGACGAGCTCCTCCCTGGTGTAGGGCATGCCGAAGAGTTCAACCTTCTCGTTTCCGCCCTTGAAGATGAGCTCCGCCGCGCCCTCGTATTGACGGTTTGCCTCCGAGTTGATGTGTACGTAGCGCTCCAGCTTGTAGAGTGCCTCGTTTCCAGCTTTCCCCATCTTCTCGAGGTTCTTGTAGACCGTCGCCCTGGTGTTCCAGAACATGCGGGCAGCCCAGTCGGTAAGCTTTTCGACACTCAGCTTCGGCTTTGTCTCCTGCAGGTAGGCCTGTTTATACATCTTGGCGATGCTCATAGCCCCTTCTTGAGAGGAATACTTCGATCCTACTTTAGGTTCAAAGTCCTGCGTGGCAAAATGCGGATTGCCCAGTTCCTTCTGCTCCATCTTGGTGCGCTCGACGAAATCGAGCGGAGCCTCGCGTGGCGGAGCCTGCCTGCGGTTTGCGATCACTTCGGCGACATGGGCCTTCGCCCGTGCATCGGTCGCGTACTTTTCTCCCACAATGTCGGGAGAGAGAACTTCGCGTGGGCGGGATATCACATCGTCCGCGGAAACCTTCCCGGTCTTGATCTGCGCCTCGACCTTGTCGGCCAGCGTGTTATATTCCCGCTCGAGCCGCGAAATGAGTACGTCATTCTGCGGATACTTCTCGCGCAGGTTCTCGATGACGCTCGACGATGAAGTTTTGGTTGGGACCTTTTCAGCTGCGACGGGAATTTTTCGGGAAAAATATTCCTGGATATACGGCGGCATTTCGTGGTCGAGGTAATACTGATATCCTACTTCATTGGGATCGAGCACCTTCTTTGGGTTTGCCAATACATCCTCGATCGACACCTTTCCCGCGGCAATGTCCCCCTCGATCTTTTTAGCGAGCTGCTGCAGTCCTTCCTCCTTTCTGGTGAGATAGTCCTTGAGGTATGGCTGGCGCTGGATCGCGTCCTCGATGACTTTGCTTTTAAATGGTTCCTCGGGGATCCCGGCGGGCTCGATTTTCATGGCTTGCGGTACAACGCTCTCCGCGCTTTCGCGCGCAACCTGCGCGGCTGCGTCTTCCGTTACGGCGCGACCGGGAATCATGCGCTTCACGAGTTGCTTGCCTTCCTGATAGATAGGCTTCAACGCCTTCCCGGCGAGTCGCCCCGCTCCCTCAAAGGCCGCACCTATCACCGCCCCCTCGGTCCCGCCTTTGAGTGCCTCGCCGGCGGTCGCGAGGAGTTCCTGGTCGTTCTGTATCGGCCTCCCTCGCTCGAGCTGACTCTTGAGGACCTGCCTGGTTCCTTCGGTGACGAACCCCGCGCCGGCGCCAGCGCCTATGGGTCCTAGGGGGGCGCCGCCGATCGCACCAATAACCGCGGTTGGAGCGTCTCCTACAAGCTGGCCGGCCATCTGCGCGGCGGATTCCTTCCAGTCCGCGGGGCTGTACTCCTCCGGCATCTCCTTCTGTCCCGATTCGATGCGAGCCCCCAGGCCAACGAC
>CALMJO010000426.1 GCA_937864375.1 uncultured Spirochaetota bacterium | reverse complement strand
CTTTTCGGGCGCAGGGACGAGGCCTTCCGCATGTACGCGCGCGCCTGCGTGCTGGAGCCCGGAAACGGGTACTACCGTCAAAACTTTCTTTACCGGCTCGGCGAAAATGAAAAATAAAATAACGGGCTTTCTGGCGGCGCTCCTCGCGGCGTGCGTGCTTGTTGCCTGCTCGGTCGATTCGCCGGTGTCCGGGGATTATTTCAACGACCTGGACAAGGTGAAGGGCGGCGAGAAGCCGGGGGCGCCAACCATCGTGGCCGGAGGCGTGACGCAGCCGCAGCCGGACGAGATCAAAATTGCATTCCAGACGGAATCGATTACCGATCCGGAAACCGGCAGCAACGATAATCTTTACTACCTGATATATTACTGGGACGAGAATCCCGCAACCGGATTCGACGATCCGCGGGAATACTACAGCGCGTACTACTACCTGGGATACGTTAAGGACTCGGACTATTCGGGAACCGATCCCAAGGAGGTCAGCTTCAGCCTTAATCCGAATTTCCACGGCACCCTCTGGTTCTGGATGACCTCGTACGACGGCGGAAGGGAGAGCGACCATTCGAATGTCGAATCGATCATCATTCCCTAGCATGAGCGCGCGCCCGTTATGCGCCATTATCCTGACGCTCGCACTCGCGGCGACCGCGGCTCCGTCGCACACCTCCGCGGCGGATGATGCGCCCCGTCCCGTCGAAAAGCCGGTCGACGTCAAGCCTGAGCCGGCGGACCGGAAGGAAAAGGCCGTCGCACCGGAAAAAGAGAAAAAGCCCGTCGAGAAGGGCGAGACGGACGCCATCGGAAAAAAAAGCGAGCGCCTGCCAAAATGGAGCGAGATCGAGCCCCGCACCCCATCGCGGCGCGAGGGCGTGTCGCTGCCCGCGGCGCTCGCTGTGGACTTCCTGGTGCCTGGCGGGGGCGCGTTTTACCACGAGAATTATTACGCGGGGGGACTGTTCGCGGCGGCTAAGCTGGGAGGCGCGTATTCGATATGGTATTTTTACAGGGAATGGGAATACAGGCGCTCCCTGTACCGGTCGGCACGGAGTGCGAACCGGGAAATTGACCCCGACCATGAGCTTCTCTTCAAGGTCCCCGGCGAGGGCTACAAGACGGTAGAGGAGATCCATCGCGATTACGACCGCGCGGCGCAGAACATTACCTTTGCCGTGTTCGGGACAGCCGCGGTATTCGCAGTCTCCCTTGCGTATACCTGGGTGCAGGTTGAAAAAATAAACGAGAAAACAATTCCTACATTTGACTTTGCAGTAACCCGTGATACATTTGACCGATGGGACGCCCGGTTCTTCGCCGGGTACTCCATGAGGCTTTAAAATGCTCATTGACGGGTTCAACAGGAATCTCGACTACCTGAGGGTGTCGGTCACCGACAAGTGCAACCTCCGCTGCGTGTACTGCATGCCGCAGGGCGGGGTGCGCCCCCTTGCGCACGACGAGGTACTCCGGAACGAGGAATTCGTGCACCTGGTGGGGGTATTTGCCGGGCTTGGCGTCTCCAAGGTGCGGTTCACGGGAGGCGAGCCGCTCCTGAGAAAGGGATTCATGGACATCGTTTCACAGGTCCGCGCGCAGAACCCGTCCCTCACGCTTGGAGTTACCTCCAACGGCGTCCTGCTGGGCGGGGCGCTTTCCGCGCTCGAGGCCAACGGGGTGAAGAAGCTGAACATCAGCCTTGACACGATCGACCGCGCGCGCTTCAACAGAATCACGGGACGCGACGAGCTTCGTGCGGTGCTTGCCGCGATCGACGACGCGCTCTCCATGGGCTCCTTCAAGGTGAAGATCAACACGGTTCTCTTCCGGGACACGATGGATGACCTGGACGCAATGCTTGACCATTTCAAGGACAGGGACGTCACCCTGCGCTTCATCGAGCGCATGCCGTTCGATCCCGGCAGGACCCCCGGGAAGTTCATAACCGCCGTCGACCTGGTGCGCATGCTCGAAGAACGAGGCACCCTGGAGCGGAACACCGGGATCGATACCTCGGTCGCCGTGATGTATTCGTTTTCGTACGGGGGGAGGCACCCCATGCGCGTGGGCGTTATTCCGCCCATGACGCACAAGTTCTGCGGAAGGTGCAACAGGCTGCGCCTCACCTGCGACGGTCTGTTAAGGGCCTGCCTTCACGGGACGCGGGAATACGACCTGAAAACGCCGTACCGCATGGACATGGGGGACGACGCACTGAAGAAGATAATCGCCGACGCGGTGAGGGAGAAGCCGGGAGAACACCATCTCGAATGCGCCGGCGAAGAGGACGGATGCGCCTCGCTTGCCGCCCGCAGGCAGATGTCGCAGATAGGCGGGTAAAAAAACAAGAACCGCCGGGGGCGGTTCTTTGCCGGATGCGGGGTGTACGAGGCTCGAACTCGCGACCTCCTGCGTGACAGGCAGGCACTCTAACCAAACTGAGCTAACACCCCTTGCGCAAGGCACGATCAGTTAAAGCCAGAGGGGGTTTTATTGTCAATAAAAAATTTCGATAAAAATCGGGCGGGGACGCGTAAATATGGCAAACAAGCTTGTTGAGGAGATATTCCAGGAGCTGCGGAGGAGGAATTCCTCGAGCGGGGGCGGATCCATCCCCCATTCGGACGAGTTCCTCAAGTTCGCGCAGTCCACCATGGGCATTGATCCCGAGCTCGCGAAGCAGATTCTTCAAGTGCTGCTCAATTCCCACCGGATATTTTCAATAGAGGTCACGGCCGAGGACAAGAGCCACGACATCCCGCGCGTCGAGGGCTACGTCGTCGCGAACCTCCAGGAAATCCGCAAGCTCAAGAACTTCTTCCAGAACGAGCTCATGATCGAATACGAAAAGCAGTTCAACAAGCGCATGATGACGCACCAGATCGTCAAGGAAGTGTTCCCGATGATGCGAAGCCTCAACAACACGGTGCTCGGCATGGTAGCCAACAAGGCAATCATGCTCGAGGAGTACGAGCGCCTGATGGAGAAGAAGTTCGAGGAATACACCGAGGATTGGAAGGAAAAGCGCATGGAGGTGGAGCTCGCCCACTCGGACCTGAACGAGCGCGCCGCGGAGGCGAAGAAGCCTGCCGAAAGCGGGAATCCGCAGGCGCGCAAGCAGGCACCCAGGGCGAAGATGGTCAGGGCGGTCGACTCGGACAAGTACAACGAGTTTTCATCCCGGAGCAAGAACTACCCGCTGCAGCGGATTCTGAAAATCTACGGCGCAAACTTTTTTTTCCAGGTGAACCTGCGCAAATGCCAGTTTGCGCTGCTCGACAAGCTCGTGAGGGACCAGCAGATAAGCAGGCGCGCCGACCTCCTGCTTCTTAAAGATATGATCCAGACCGTGAAGTCGCACGCCGACCAGGATGCCGAGCTCAAGGCACATGCGGACGAGCTCTTCAGCCTTGAAAAAACGGTGAACCACGCGATCTATTTCACCGGGAAGCCGGTATGATCCGCCGCGTAGGCCCGGGCGCCGTCAATACGCTTCTTAAGCGAGGGATGGCCGTGCATGAAAAATTCCACGACCGGGTCCGGCTCCTTGTCGGCGAGGTTCTGTAAGGCCAGCTTTTCCATTGCTGCGATGAAGGAGCCCGGATCGTTGGTCGTTTCGAGGGCGTAGCGGTCGGCGGCGCGCTCGAAGCGTCGCGAGAGGGCGTTCACGAGCGGCATGGTCGCGAGCGACATGAGCGTAAGGTAAAAGAGCAGGATGGGAATCGCCGCCAGGTCGTGGGCACGGCCGATGCCGTAATGTCCAAGGGTGATGTCGTAAAGCGCGCCGCAGATCCCGAACGAGAAGAAAATCAGCCCCCCGGAAAAAAAGGTATTCTTGAGAATATGGCGCCGGGTGTAATGACCCAGCTCGTGCGCGAAGATGACGCGGATTTCCTCCGGCGTGAATGATTCGAGCAGCGTGTCGCCCAGTATGATGCGTCTGCTCCTGCCAAGTCCGGTGAAGCCCGCGTTGGCCTTGCGCGTCTCCCTGCTCATGTTGAATACGAAGATGCCCGTCACGCGCACGCGTGCATGCGCGAGGAGCGCCTCGATCGCGTCCCTGGCGGGCCCGGGGCCCAGGGGCGTGAAGGTGTAGAAAAGGGGAAAGATGACCAGCGGCGCCACGCGCGCGAGGATGACGCCGATCCCAAAGACGCAGGCGCCAAAGTACACCCACCAGAGCGAGCCCGATGACCTCAGGAGAAAATAAAAGAGGAGCGCGACGGGAGTGCCGATCGCGACCGTGAGCATGAGCGCCTTTACGCGGTCCATGATCCATCCGCCAATAGTCTGTGTGGAGAGGCCGAACCGGTGCTCGAGGAAGTAGCTCGCGTAGAGGTCGAGCGGAAGGTCCAGCAGGGCGAATCCCAGTCCCGCAACGGCGACGAAGGCAAGGAATTGAAGCGTTTCTCCAGGGAAGTGCGCGCCCACGAGTCCCGCGAGAAGAGTCGCCAGGCCGCTGAAGGCCAGCACCGCCATGCTCGCGAGATCGAGGGCAAGGTCGAGGACGCCAAGGCGCACCTTGATGCGCGCGTACCGCTTTGCAGCCTCTTGTGTGCGGTCCTCCCGCATGTCGAGATGGTGTTCCATGGTCATCGAATCGTTGCGTCGCCGGACGAATCTCCCTGCAAACCGTTCAGGCCGCGGGGCTGCCTTTATCCTGCACGAGTTTCACGGAAAGTCAATGGAAATGCGAACGGTCCCGGGATCGGGGATGGAAATATTGCGTCGCCCGGCAGAAATATGGTTGCATGCCGGGGCGCATTCTCAGTATAGAGTCAGTGCACGGGGTACGAGGTCGGGGTGGGGGCCGACTGCTGAGTTTCCAGGCGCGGTCGCCCGGTCCCCGTGTGCGGCAAAGAAAGAGCGCCCGAACGCATTTTTCACCATACGGATGGAACAACCATGAAGCTTGGAATAATAGGATTGCCGCAAACCGGGAAAAAAGCGCTCTACGGCCTTCTTACCGGCGCCACCGCGGGAGCAGCAGCCGATGGGCAAAAAGCCGTTGCAGGCGTAGCTGAGATACAGGAT
>CALMJO010000425.1 GCA_937864375.1 uncultured Spirochaetota bacterium | reverse complement strand
CCCTTGCGAGCCAATGCCGCATTCATTGAATCGGCGATGTCTCTGAGGGTGTCCAGGAGCGTACCGTCCAGGTCGAAGATTATGCCGCGCAGGGGTTTCATGTGAGTGCGGTGATGAGTTCGCTGAACTCCGGATACCGGGAGACGAGATCCGCCCTTTCGCCCAGCTCAAAGTCCCTGAAATCGAAGCCTGGAGCCACCGTCGCGCCCAGGAGCGCGAATTCCCCCCCCGGGACAAGCCGCGAGCCCTGCCATGTTCCGTGCGGCACGACCGCTTGAGGTTTCATCCCGTGGATGAGATCGGTTCCGATGATGAAGATTTCACCTGCCCCGCCTGGTGAAAGCTGGAGCATCTCCACCGGGTCTCCCAGGTAAAAATGAAAAACCTCGTCGCCGGCGACGCGGTGCATCGCGGAAAAGGTGCCGGGGGTGAGCAGGTAATAGATCGCGGTACCGTGGTTCCTGTCCCCGCTATACCTTCCCGGAAGGGCGGCCGACGGGATGCTCTCCCTCGAGCGATAGGTTTCCGAGAAATACCCTCCCTCGGGATGCGGGGCGAGCTTGAGAATCGATATTATCTGTTCGACCGTTATCATGCGCGTCCTTCCGGGTGTAATCTGCTGCTTGACTGTTATGCAGCATGCGGTGCATAGTGAATTATTGCAATAAAAATGCCGGGGCCGGTATGAGACAGTATCGCGAATTCCTGTATGAGGGGACCGGGTGGCACGCCTGCACGGTGATTGGCCATCGGGGCGCGTGCGCCTATTTTCCGGAGAACACCATGGTGTCGTTCAGGGGAGCGCTTGACCTGGGTGCCGACATGGTCGAACTGGACATCCAGTGCACGCGGGACGGCGAGATCGTGGTCATGCACGACGAAAAGGTGAACCGCTGCACCAACGGGCGCGGCAGGGTTAAAGACCTGGGCTACGCGCAGATGCGCGCGCTCGATGCGGGATCGTGGTTCGGGAAGCGTTTCGCAGGGGAGAAGGTCCCGGCCCTCGCCGAGGTGCTGGAATACTGCCGGGGGAAAATCGCCGTAAACATCGAGATAAAATCCGAGGCGGTGGGCGATTCGGCGATCGGGGGGATCGAGGAAAAGACGCTGGAGCTGGTTTCGCGGATGGGAATGCGGGAGCACGTAATCTATTCAAGCTTCAGTCCCATGGCACTCGCGCACCTGCGCGAAGTGGACCAGTCGGCCCCCATTGCCGTGCTGTACGAAAAGAAGCATTACAAAAAAATGAGCCCGGCCCGGATAATGGAGCATACGGGAGCCGACTGCTTCAACTGTTCCAGGGACGAATTCAGGGGCTCATGGGCGCGCGAGCTGGTTTCCTGTAACATTCCGGTGAACGTGTACACCGTAAACGACCGCGGAGCTCTTGCCCGCCTAGCGGGCGCGGGCGTAGGGGGAATTTTTACCAATAAGCCCGATGTCATGCGCGCGGTGCTGGCGGCATCGGGAAAAATGTAAAAACTGCTTGAAATATGCACATTTCCTCATGAGTATGCCTTTTTTCAAACGAAGCCGGGTCGCCGGCACCATGTTCCGGGCAGCGAAGAACTGTGAAATCGAAGCGCATCATCCTTTATGACACCACCCTGCGTGACGGAGCGCAGACCTTTGGCATATCCTTTTCCCTCCAGGACAAGATCCGCATCGCACGGGAGCTCGACAAGCTCAGGATCGACTACATCGAGGGCGGATGGCCGGGCTCCAATCCCAAGGACGACGTCTTCTTCTCCGAGATCGGGAAGGCCGAGCTCGGCTTTTCGAAGATCGCGGCGTTCGGCTCCACGAGGCGGCCCAATACGAGCTTCGAGGACGATGAGCTCCTGCAGCGCCTGGTGTCCTGCGGCGCCGGTACGCTTACCATCGTCGCCAAGACCTGGGACTTCCACATCGAGAAGGCGCTCAACATCAGCCTGGAGCAGAACCTGGAGCTCATCTACGGCACGATCGCTTACCTGAAAGAAAAGGGGTTCGAGGTGTTCCTGGACGCGGAGCACTTCTATGACGGCTATGCGCACAACCGCGAGTATTCCATGCGCACCCTTGAAAAAGCGGCGGCGGCGGGGGCCGACATGCTCGTCCTCTGCGATACGAACGGGGGCACTCTTCCGCACGAAGCGGCCGAGATTACGCGCGTCGCCGTGGAAGGCGTGAGATGCCCCATAGGTGTGCATTTCCACAACGATGCCGGCGTCGCGGTGGCGAATTCCATCGCCGCCGTTCAATCGGGCGCCGTGTCCGTGCAGGGAACGATCAATGGATACGGCGAGCGCTGCGGGAACTGCGATCTTACCACGATCATTCCCAGCCTGGTCATGAAGATGGGCTATGCCTGCAGCGCAAAGGACAGGCTTGCCCTCATCACCGAGGTGAGCCGCTACATCAGCGAGATCGCGAACCTCGCCCACAACGAGCGCGCCCCCTACGTAGGGGACAAGGCCTTCGCGCACAAAGGCGGGATCCATGTTTCCGCGCTCAAGCGCGACACGAGGACCTACGAGCACGTGGACCCGGAGGCGGTGGGCAACCGCAGGCTGGTACTCATATCCGAGCTTGCGGGAAAGAGCACCATCGAGGTTAAAGCAAGGGAAATGGGTATAGCACTTGACCGAACGGTATCGCTTCCCGCACAGATTATCGAGGAGATCAAGGACCTGGAGGAGCAGGGATTCCAGTTCGAGGCGGCTGAGGGCTCCTTTGAGCTTCTCCTACGGAGGGCGACCGGCGAATACACGCCCTTCTTCAGCCTCAAGGGTTTCAGGGTGATGACGGAAAAAAAGGAAGACAATACCATAGCCTGCGAAGCCACCATCAAGGTCGAGGTTGACGGACGCATAGAGCATACGGCCGCCAACGGGAACGGACCGGTTGCGGCGCTGGACAACGCCCTGCGTAAAGCGCTTGACAAATTCTACCCGGAAATACAGGAACTTCAGCTTACCGACTACAAGGTGCGCGTCCTCAATGAAAAAGAGGGCACCGGATCCCTGGTGCGCGTGCTCGCGGAGCAGAAGGCCATGGGAAACCACTGGGGAACGGTTGGCGTTTCCTCCAACATAATCGAGGCTTCATGGCAGGCCCTCGTGGACGGAATCGAATTCATGCTATTCAAGCGTAAAATCCGGAAAAACGATACCCAATCACATGGATGACAGGCCACTGGGCATTTTCGACTCGGGGATAGGCGGGCTCACCGTATGCAAGGAGATACGGGATCTGCTGCCGGGCGAAAACATCATTTACTTCGGCGATACCGCGCGGTTTCCCTATGGGACCAGGTCCATCGATACGGTGGTCCGTTACTCCAGGGAGATCACGGAATACCTGCTATCCCGGAACGTAAAAATGCTCGTGATCGCCTGCAATACCGCCTCGGCGGCGGCCCTGGATATTCTCAGGGCGGAGTATTCACTCCCGATCATCGGTGTAATTGACGCCGGGGCGAGGGCCTCCTGTGACCGCTTGAAGGGGAACAAGGTAGGCGTGATCGCAACCAGGGCCACGGTCAACAGCGGCTCCTACGTGAAGGCGGTCAAATCCCTGTGCCCGGGAATCGAGGTCCTTCAACGTCACGCGACCATCTTCGTCTCGCTCACCGAGGAAGGCTGGCTGGACGATGAAATCACCAGGATGACGGCGCGTCGCTACCTGAAGGAGATCCATGAGCAGGGTGTGAGGACGCTCATCCTGGGCTGTACCCATTTTCCCCTTCTGAAAAAGGCGATCCTTGATGAATTCCCCGATATCGACCTGATCGATACGGGCGTGGAGATCGCGCGCGAGGTTCGCGCCCTGTTGAAAGAAAAAAACCTTGAAAATGAGGGTACCGCCGGGCATATTGAGCTCTATGCCTCCGATATCACCGATACCATCCAGCGCCTCAAGCTTATGTTCTTTGGGAGGGATGGCTCGGAAATCCAGAAGCTCGAGATAAGCGGGTAATTTATATGAAGAATTTCGCACTGTTGTCGATCTGCTGCGCACTCCTGGTCGTGGGACCCGTGTCATCCGCGCTTCCCTGGGAGATGCTGGATCGCGTGATCGCGGTCGTGAACGAGCGCCCTATCGTGGAGAGTGAGGTCAAGGATCGCTTTGCGCGCCTGCAGCAGCGGGCCAACATGGCTGCCGTCCAGCCCACGCAGGGGATGAGCAGGGTGCTGGACAAGTTCATCGAAGAGGCGCTGGTAGCCGAAGAAGCGGAAAGCCAGGCGATCATCGTGAGCGACGAGAAGATAGAAAACCATATCAAGAAGATCATGGAGCGCAATAACATCGCCTCCCTCGACGAATTCAGGCAGCGCATCGAAAAAACCGAAAACATCCCCTTTGACGATTACAGGGAAGAACTGCGCAAGTCGATGATCACCGAACAGGTGATGTCAATAGCCATAGGCGTCACGCCCCCCACCCGCAAGGAGGGCCTCACCTGGTATGAGGCAAACAAGGAAAAGCTCGGGTTCGAGGTTAACGTCAAGCATATACTCATGCGCCCCCGTGACAATTCGCCCGCCGAGGAGCGCCGGGTAAGCGAAGCGCTCCGGGAGCTCCAGGGAAGGGCCTACGCGGGGGAGGCTTTCGAGGCGCTTGCCGCGCAGCACTCGGAGGACGTGGCGACGGTAAACAAGGGCGGCGACATGGGTTGGGTGGCGCTGGGCGACGTAGATCCCTATTTCGCGAACCAGGTCTTTCAGCTCAACCAGCCCGGGCAGATTTCCAACGTCATCCGGTCCTCCTACGGGTACCACATCGTGAAGTTTCTTGGTAAAAGGCAGGTTACCTACGAATCCGTGGAGGACAAGATCCTCAACATGCTCATCCAGCAGAAGATGCATGACCAGTTCGGCAAGTGGATCGGCCAGCGCAAGCGTGAATCGGACATAAAAATATACATGCAGGATTACGTGAAGGGTTAAGTCATTGAAGATTGCCGCGGTCCTCTACGTCGATGAAGGCATGGGCGATTCGGCCCTGACTTTTGGCGGCGAATTTCTGCCCGATGCGCTGGCGCGGCGGTGCGCCGCGCTCCCCGGCGTTTCATGCCTGTTTTCGGTCCCCGCTGCCTACAGCGGTGTCCTCTCGCATAAAGAAGGCGTGTTCGTCCGGTCGGACAGGGACGACATCTCGTTCTGGAAGAGGCTTTTTGCCGAATCTGGCTGCGATCACGCCGTCAAGGTGTGGGCCGACTCTCCCTTCCTGGATATGGAAATTCTGAAGGAGATGATTGCCCTTCACAGCGAGTACCTGGCGGAATTCACCTATTCCGAAAACCTTCCCGCGGGCTATTCGTGCGAGATCATGTCCAGGGAGCTGCTCCAGTCGGTCCCCGACTCAAAGGAAGCCCTCATGCCCCTGGGCGACGCGGTGCGGAAAAACATTAACCAGTTCGACGTCGAATTGTTTTACAAGGACCCGGATATCAGGGACAAGCGGTTGAGCTTCCGCTGCGGTGACGCCCGGGAGCGGCGCATACTGGAGGGGCTGTCTCTTATAC
>CALMJO010000424.1 GCA_937864375.1 uncultured Spirochaetota bacterium | reverse complement strand
CATCAGACAGCTGGTAGGCGGCGGATATGAAAATGAATTCAAAGAACTTTTTCGGCGACGGGGACCGTGAATCCATCCGCAAGGCGGTGGAAAAGGCCGAACAATCCACCTCGGGCGAGATCGCGGTTATGGTCGTGGGCCAGAGCGATTCCTACCGCGAGGCCGCGACCCTCGGCGCGGTCATTTGCGCCGGACTCCTGGGGCTGGCGATCGAGATTTTCGCAACGGCGCTCCCCGGCTCCGTCGAGGTGTGGACCCACTCCTCGGCCCCTGGAACCCTGCACCTGATCGCGGAATATTCCCGGTACGTTTCCCTGTGGACCTTCATTCCCGTGGTGTTCCTGCTGTATTTCCCCATGATGTTCCTGATGAACCGGCTTCCGGGCCTCAAACTCCTGTTCGTGAGGCATGGAAGAATCAACGAGGCGGTTCGCGAGAGGGCGCTCAGGGCCTTTTACGAGCGGGGCCTGTACCGCACCAGGGACGAGACCGGCGTCCTCGTCTTCATCACGATCCTCGAGCGCCATGTCTGGATCATCGGGGACCGCGGCATCAACGCGAAAATCGCTCCGGATTACTGGAAAAACCTGGCCGCCGAGCTCGCATCGGGAATAAAGGCCGGAAAGCAGGCCCAGGCGACGTGTTCGGTCGTTCTCCGCTGCGGGGAGGAGCTTGCCAGGCATTTCCCGATCAAGGCGGACGATACCAACGAGCTTCCCAACGATGTCATCACGGGCGAATGACGGTTTTCCGCGTACAAAATGCGTCCCCGGCCGCCGTTGAGCGCCCCCGACCGTCCGGACCGGATTATTTTTTCCCGTTTTCGGAAAAATGAAGGCCTACGGCCTTGACGCACCATGCAAATATCTTTACTTTGTCACTAAGCTGTGTCGGGAAAAAAAATATATCTGCTGCCGGATTTATGTCCAGCTGGCGAAGGGAAGAAGGGATGAAACAGAAGGTAAAAACCGGTTCCGGGAAGTCCAGGGAGATGGCATGGTGCGGCCACACCGACTTCGTCTCGCTGTGCAGCTCGGTGTTCACCGAAAACTGCTGCAATGAGCTCAGGGAAATTCACAAGCACGACGTGCTCGCCAAGATCTGCGAGATCGTGGGCCCGTGCCCTTCCAACTTCAGCAAGGCGGAAGAGATTTTCGAGGGTATCAAGTACGAAATCACCAATTACGTGATTCACCACGAGTTCTGCCGCCAGCACATGGTAAACACGGAACTCCTCCTGTGGCTGGACGGGAGAACGAATCCCAAGAACATCAAGAAGCTGGACAGCTTCATCAAGCGCTACCTCAAGCAGTGCGCCGAGTAATCCCTGCATGATCCATGCCGGCGGGAGGGCCGTGTAAACCCATGGCCGCTCAGAAACTATTGCTCCATACCTGCTGTGCTCCCTGCTTTTCCTCCGTGTACGAAGCGCTCAGGGACGATTACGAGGTGAGCGCGGCATACTACAATCCCAATATCGCGCCCCTTTCCGAGTACATGCGCCGGCTTGCCGAGCTCATTGTCTATTCCAGGAAGCGCGTGTTCAAGCTCATGGTCGAGGAGCGGGACGCGCGCGGATGGACCTGCGCCGTCAGGGAATTCCGCTCCCTGGGCGAGCGATCGGACCGGTGCGCGGCGTGCATCCGCTACAGGCTCGACCGCACCTTCCGGCTGGCGCGGGACCTGGACTACCCGGTCGTCTGCACCACGCTCACCGTGAGCCCCCATAAAGATCCGGACATGATCAACCGGATCGGGAAGGAGCTCGAATCGCGCTACCGCATCGGATTCCTGGCCGCCGACTTCAAGAAGGAGGGCGGCTTCGCCCGCTCGGTCGGGATCTCCCGCGCCGAGGGCTTCTACCGGCAGGCTTACTGCGGCTGCGGCTACTCGAGGGCCGAGCGAATGCGGCGTGCCGCGGGGAAGGGCGCCGAGTCTCAAGAGCACTGATCCCGCGTGTGCGCATCCGTCACCGGCATGTAAGCAGTTCGGCCCCCAAATTCCTTTCCCTGTATATTAAACTGAATGCCGCCTGGACGAAGCAGATGTCCCGTAAAACGCACGATCCCGCAGCCGTGGAGCGCCGGCGCCGCGGCGGAGGGAACCGTCCTGAATGCCGACGGGGAAAATTGCTTATTATTTGACTTTTCCTTAAGTGTCGCTATGCTACCGGCATGGCGCATAATCAAAATATCAGGGAGGTCGGTATGAAAAAGCTTTTCCCGATTGTGCTCGCGGCGGTGTTCGCATGCAGCCTTCTCGCGCTTCCCGGCTGCGGAAAGGGCGACAAGGCGAAGATCATGGACGCGAAGAGTAAGTTCACCGAGTTCATGAAGACGGACGAATACAAAAAGATCATGGATGATGCCGGCGCGTGCGGAAAGAAGATGGAGGAATTTGCCAAGGCGGCAGGGTTCAAGGACTACATGGCCTACATCAAGGCATCGCAGAACCTTATGAGCGATCCGGATATCACCAAGATCGACGCCGAGCAGATCAAGATCAACGACGGCCTGAAAACAAAAAAATAGCCAGGAGAACTCCTTAGCCGGCTTCCGGCGATTCAGACACCCGGACCTTGCACCTGCATATTTGATCCGCGACTGCGTCCTGTTGCAAAGGATTGAAAATCCCGCGTTTCGCTGCGGGATTTTTTCTGCGCGCGGGGTTTTGGAATAATGCCTCCTGCATTAAATAAAAAAATTCGATGTTCCAATTCCCGCATTCGTATAAGGATACATGCATGATGAAACTCCCGGATTAAACCCGCAGCAGCTCGCCGCGTCCCGCGCCGCGCCCGGCGTGGACCTTGTTATTGCGGGCGCGGGTACCGGCAAGACCAAGACCCTCGTGGAGCGCATACGCTTTCTCCTGGAATGCGGCGCCGCCGCCCCGGAAGAGCTGCTCGTGCTCACCTTCAGCCGCAAGGCCGCGGAGGAGATCCGGGAGCGCGTCGCGGCGCTGGGAGGGGAGCGGGCCCGCGGAATCACCGCCGGCACATTTCATTCTTTCTGCCTTGCGATGCTCAGGGAGATGCAGGCAGACTACATGGCGCGAGCCCGCCTCGATGCCTTTCCCCGTACCATGGACGGGGAGGAAAGGAGCGCGCTTCTGCTGGAGCTCATTCGCGGGCGTCTCGAGGAATTCATGGGAATTCCCGCGGCGATCATAGAGAGGCTCCTGGAAGAGCTTCCGCGCATTGGAAAGGCGAGCCTTGAAAAGCTCGAACGCATGGGCCTGCTGCTTCGCCTGGAACGGCTGCGCGCGGATTTCCACGCGGCGAAAAGGGAGCGGGGCCTCATGGATTTCGACGACATGATGGACGGCATGATCGGGCTGCTCGAATCGGACGAGCGCGTCCGCGACTCGCTTTCCTCCCGCTTCAGGTACGTATTCGTGGATGAGTTCCAGGACACCTCCGAGCGGAACCTCCGGCTCATCAACCTCATCCTCCCGAAGTCGAACAGGAGGCTTTTCGTGGTGGTATGATTATCACATACAGCACCCGCCTCCCTTTTTTCCCTTTCAAGGGCATCTA
>CALMJO010000423.1 GCA_937864375.1 uncultured Spirochaetota bacterium | reverse complement strand
GTTCGGTATACCCCAGCATGCCATAGTAGTGCTCGCGTATCGTTCAAACGGCCTCAACCCTCTCCGCCGGAGTTTTCGACGTCCAGAAGGACCATGAGTCGGTTCCGTTATCCTGCTCCAATATTCTGATCACGGGTTTGGCTGACCGCATCTTTTGATTGCCTCGATTTACTATTCGAGCACGGAAATATCATCCTGTCAATGCGCAAATTCAGGGGGATTGAAGGAGATGACATGCCACGGCGTGAATGCGCAAATATGCGGTTGAGCATCCTGGAAACCGCGTCCTTTTTCCGGGGAAGAGTTCCCGGACATAACCCCTCTTCTCGGAAGTAAGCTCTTTTTTGAAGCTTTCCTTCCCCGGCAAAAAGCCCCCTTGCTGGAAGCTTAAAATTTAACTTGCACGCTGCTTCATGATCCCCGCATAAGCCCATTCCCGGGAAGAGTGTCTTTAATAAATCAGACCTTACCCGGCAATAATCCCCTGGATGAAGGCTGCAATTTTTATTCTTGACACATACGGAATAATACTCCGTAATTGCCAGAGTGTGGATAGAACGAGACATAGCAGAGACCATTCGCAGTAATACCGATCCGGTACAGGTAATTCGTGGTCCCCGGCAATGCGGGAAAACGAGCCTTCTCCTGCGTCTCGATCCCGAATTCAAGGAACTGTCCCTTGACGATCCCGCGCTGCGTGAGCTGGCTCAGAACGATCCCGAGCTATTCCTGAGTCAATTCGATTCGATGAAGCTTTTCATCGACGAAGCCCACCATGCACCAGCCCTGTTCCCCTCGTTGAAGCGCATGGTGGACCTTTACAAGCGTGAACACAAGGGACCACGCCGCACCATCCTGCGCCTCACGGGCTCCAACCAGATCATGATGGACCGCTCCGTCAAGGAAAGCCTTGCCGGTCGCGCAAGCTTTTTCGACATGAACACCCTGAGCGTCGCCGAAATACTGAACGCCCGCCCTGTGTCCATCCAGAACATCATCTATACGGGCGGGTGGCCCGAACTGCATGCGACGGGCGGGCGCGATCCAAAAAAGTATCTGGACGACTACATCAACAGCTATATCGAAAAGGATATCGTCCTGGCGGCGGGAATCCACAAAAGCCGTGAATTTCTTAAATGCCTGCGCCTGCTGGCGGGCAGGACCGGAGAGATACTCGACCTGGCCGGCCTGGGAACCGACGCCGGGGTCGATGCGAAAACGATCAAGGAATGGGTATCCGTGCTGGAACGCATGCACGTGCTGGCACTCGTCATGCCGTTTTCCTCCAACCTGTCGAGCCGTCTCATCAAATCCCCGAAAGTCTATTTCCTGGACACCGGTATCGCCTGTCGTTTGCAGGGATGGACCTCCCCGGAACCGATACTTACCTCGCCGCAGCAGGGACACCTTTTCGAGAACCTCGTGTTTGCCGAACTGTATAAACTCATCATCAATCACCAGCTCGGCTGGCAGCTGTTCCACTGGCGCAGCCGGGACGGGGAAGAAATCGACTTTGTCATCCAGAGGAACCCGGGTGATTACATGTTCCTGGAAGCGAAAACCAGTCCACCGGAATCCGGCGCTCACGCGAAATACCCGGAATTCAAAAAGGTTTTTGGCCAATCGCGACGGCCCATCTACACCTGTCATCAGGAAGGCAAGCACATCCTTCCCAGGACGATTCCCATCGCGAAACTGAAGGAGTTTTTACTGGATGCATGGCGGTAGGTGTCCCGACATAACGGACGATGATGCGTTAAGACCCGCCGCCTAACGGCGGACACGCTCGCCTGATCCGTCTACAATCATGCGTGCGCCCGTGCCGGGCGCACAAAAACAGGGGCGCGGATTCGCATCCGCGCCCCTGGCATTTTGTAAGAATTGACGAATGCTACTCGGCGAGCATGCCCGTGAAGGCCTCGTCGGTCGCCTTGATGACGGCCGTCTCGCCCCAGAGAATGGCGTCCATCATTCCAAAATACTTGGGGAATTCGGCGCCGATGTAGAACTGGCCGGAGATGACCTTGCCGGAGAAGTACGCCGCCTCGGCATTGTCTTTCAGGAGCGCATCGCGCTCCGGGCCCTTCTTGTCGCCCACGAGCTCCTTCATCTTGGGTATGGTGAGCGTGAGCATCCACAGGTGTATCCACGCAAGCGCGAGCTTGTACATGGCCATCTGCAGCGGCGTCGCGTTCATGAACAGGTGGAGGAACTTGCCTTCGCCCATCTGCTTCTTCATCATCTCGATGACCTCGGTGAGCTTCTCCATGCCCTTCTTGACCAGGTCGATGTACTTGTCCTCGACGACGCCCTTCGCCTTCGCGAGCGTGGCGTCAACGCGCTTGCGCCACGCGTTCAGGTTGAACTGCTCGGGGTTCATGAGGATCTTGCGCATCGTGAGGTCCATCGACTGGATGCCGTTGGTCCCTTCGTAAATGGCCGTGATCTTCGCGTCGCGCATGTACTGCTCGACGGGATATTCACTGGTGTAGCCGTAGCCGCCGTATACCTGCATGGCTTCGGACGCGATGAGCGTCGCCATGTCGGAGCAGCCGGCCTTCGCGATGGGGGTAAGAAGCTCAACAAGACCGAGCGCCTCTTTCGCCTCGTCGCCCTGCGTCACGACCGAAAGGTCGATGTTCTGGAACATGAAGTAGCACAGCGCCCTCTGTCCCTCGACATGCGACTTCATCCACAGGAGCATGCGCTTCACGTCCGGGTGCTGGCTTATGGAAACCGAGGCGGCTTCCGGGTTCAGCATCTGGGTGACGTGCGCGCCCTGCTTGCGGTTTTTCGCGTAGGTCGCGGCGTGCATGTAGGCGGCCGATGCGACGCCCTGGCCCTGAAGGGCAACGCCCATGCGCGCATAGTTCATCATGCGGAACATGATCTTCATGCCCTGGCGCTCCTGGCCCAGGAGGAAGCCCTTGCATTTCCCGTTGTCGCCGAACGACAGCGTACAGGTCGCGGAGCCCTTGATTCCCATCTTGTGCTCTATGCCGGCGCATGCTACGTCGTTATACTCGCCGTTAGACCCGTCCTTGTTGACGAGGTACTTGGGAACGATGAAGATCGAGATCCCCTTCGTGCCCTTGGGGTCGCCCTCGATGCGTGCGAGCACCGGGTGGATATTGTTGCTGTAAAGGTTGTTTTCGCCGGAGGAGATGAAGATCTTCTGGCCGGTGATCAGGTAGGAGCCGTCGGCCTGTTTTACGGCCTTGGTCTTGAGGGCGCCCACGTCGGAGCCGGCATCGGGCTCGGTGAGACACATGGTCCCGCCCCACTCGCCGCTCATTATCTTTTCGCAGTACGTGTGTATCTGCTCCTCGGTGCCGAACTCGTGGATGAGCTCCATGGCGCCGTGCGAGAGGCCGGGATACATCACGAGCGGGTAATTTGCCGCCATGAAATATTCATAGCATGCCCAGGTAATCGCGTTGGGGAGCCCCATTCCGCCATGGTCCGGCTTGTCGGCCATCCCCATGAAACCTCCCTCGTAATACGCCTTTATCGCGGGCCTGTAAGCCTCGGGAACGATGACTTCCTTGGTATCGGGCTTGAAGACGCATCCGGCCTTGTCGCCTTCCTTGTTCGCCGGATACAGCTGCTCCACCGCGACCTGCTCGGCCAGGTCCATCGTCGCCTCGTAGGTATCGCGATCGAATTCCGCGTAGGGTGCGTACTTGCTGAGTTTTTCGACATCGAGCATTTCGAACAGAATAAACCTCACGTCCCGTGAGTCCACTAACGGGTTGAGAGCCATGGCAACCTCCTCAGGTTAAAGAAATTAATGTGAAAATAATGCAATATACGTTGACATGCGGTCCTGCGTAATAAATCCTTCGCAGCGCGCCGGCGGGTCCAGCGTGCGAACCGTACCCGCGCGCCTTTAGGATAAACAGTAGAACCATGGCTTTTTGTGTCAATGACGATTTACAAGTATTTCGCCTATTTTATGAAATTTACGGGCGCAATACTCAACAAAGTCCAAAAAAGCGATATAATAAATTGAACTCATAATTTTATTTTTGTGATATCTCCAGCGAATATCACACAAAATCGCAAGGGTATAATGGGAAGCCGCAAATACTGGATCGCGCTGAACGACACCAGGGGCGCAGGGCCCGTGCTCCTGCGCGCGCTGCACGACGCGCTCGTCCGCCTGGGCATCACCGTCACCGATGCCTTCGATCTCACGCAGGGCGAGCTGGAGAGGGAGCTCGGGCTTACGCCCTCGCAGGCCTCCGTCGTGTTCCAGGCGCGCACCCGGCTGGAGGCCGTGGAGGAGGAATACTTTGCCCTCCTGGACGCCGGAGTCGACATCGTGCTCTTCTTTGACGAATCCTATCCCCACAGGCTGGAGACAGTGCTGGGAAGCGCCATGCCTCCCGTGCTGTATTGCTACGGCAACAAGGCTCTCCTGTCGACCCGGGGCGCGGCCGTCCTGGGCGAAAAAAAGGCAAGCGAGAAGGGAGAGATGATCGCCTACCTCGCCGCGAAGGAGCTGGTAAGCCATTTCATCACGGTCGTGAGCGGCTTCGCGAGGGGCGTCGACATGATCGCCCACCGGTCGGCGCTCGAGAACGGGGGCGCGACCATCGCCCTCCTTCCCTGCGGCTTCGCGCACCTATCGGTCCCCGAAACGCTCAGGGACGTCTACAATCCCGACGGGATGCTCTTCGTGTCGCCCTTCGAATTCAGGAAGGAATATTCGCAGTTCAACGCGATCCGGAGAAACAAGATCGCCTGCGCGCTCTCCCGCGCGGTCTACATCGTCGAGGCGCCGGAAGAGGGCGGGATCTTCGAGGCGGGCAAGTCGGCGCATTCGCTCGGCGTTCCCCTGTACGTGACCGAATACGCCGAGTACCCGGAATCGGCCGCGGGGAATCCCCTCCTCGTGAAGGACCATGGCGCGACCCCGGTGCGGGGCCGCATGGCCGGCGGCGTGCGCGCCCCCAACCTGGACAGGCTTATTGGCGACGTGAAATTCGCCGACGAACCGGAAAGAAAAGGCGTGTAAGAAAGGGAGATGGGGGGATTTAAGAGATAGGGGAGATAATATTTTTTGTTTTGATTTATTACTGACAGTAGAAATTCCGGCGTAACCTGCCACCCGTTCCGGGAAATACCTGCCACTTTCAG
>CALMJO010000422.1 GCA_937864375.1 uncultured Spirochaetota bacterium | reverse complement strand
GTGTCCCACAGGGAATAGTCGTTATATGAAATCCCGTCGTGCACCCTGTCGTCGAACGCGCTGTAATACCTCCCGTATTCGGAAAAAATCCGCGGAAAGAGCAGGCAGCGGTAAAGCCCCGTGTAAAAGGTTTCACGCTCGTCCTCGGTCGCGCCCTCGACGCGCAGGACGCTCATTTGCCTGCTCCATTCCTCGCGGGCGCGCTCCTTCGTGCGCTCGAAAGGATTTCCCTCGAGCTCCCTCATTAAATTGTCGCGCGCCTGCTCGATGCTTATAAACGAGGTGCCCACCCGCGCCTCGACGATCTCTCCCTCGCGCGTTTTGAACTGGGCGTAGGCGCCCATCTTCACGCCGCGGCGCTCGCGCTCATCCGGGTATGCCGCGTCTCCCTCCCAGGTGCCAGACCCTGCAAAGGGCATGCTGAACCTGATCACGAAATAGCCCTTGAAGTTAGGGAGCTTGGGGCTGATCTCGTCGTCGTCGCGGTCGGTGTTGTAGCCGTAGATTTCTCGTTTCTCCGGATCAACGTACACGGCGCCGCCAAAGTTTGGATGCCTGCTCGCCTCCACGAGGATGTGCGCGCGCTCCGTTGCGGGAAAGGCGAACTTGAGGTGCCCGCAGCGCTCGCTCGCCGTCATCTCGGCGCGTATATAACTGTCGCCGCCGCAGTTAAGGCTCACCGAATAGAAATAGGGGGTCGCGCATTCATCGCGGTGCGCAAAGCCCAGGCCCCTATCGCCAAACCCCGGTCTCACGCGACCCGTCCCCGGCATGAGGAGCACCTGGCCGTAGTCGCCCATCCAGATGGCGGGTTTATGCGTTGCCAGGAAGCCCGCGATCCGGTCCCCGTGATGGTACTTGTAGGGATGGACGCCGATTCTGCTCTCCTGCGTCACGGGCGTCCAGTGCGTCATCCCGAACGGCATCGCCACGAGCGGGAGGGTCTTGCCGTATTCAAAACCGCCCCTCGTGCCCACGAGCGGGTTCGCGAAGTCCACGGGCTCGGTGCGCACGGCCAGGCAGTGCTCCGGGGCGCCCATGCGCTCCATGAACGAGCGCGCCGTCCCCGCCACGAAAATGACCGATGCGATCCCGAGCGCCGCGACCGCGGTGAGCGAAGTCCTGGTGCGCTCCCTCATCGTGACAATGCCCCTTATGCATAGAATCGCGCATAACGCAAAGAGCGCCAGGAATACCCAGGGCGTCCCGGTGTCCAGGATGTAGCGCACTCCCGGGCGGACCATGGTCTCCCCTGTCATCCCCAAGAGAACGAAAAGAAGTCCGCTCCACACCGCGATCACCAGCGCAAGGGCGATTTTCAGCCATGCCGGATAGGCCGCGGCCCGGCCCTTCGCCGCGTCACGGGCGACCTTGACCGGCCACAGGGCGAACAGGAGCGCGAATGCCAGGGTCGCCCCCAGCAGAAAGGGAATGATATTGGACTTTATCCCCGTCGCCGTGGAAACGAAGATGCCCATGTCGTACCAGATGGGCCGGAGGATGAGCAGAATGCCCAGGATGGCCGTGAGGTACACCGCCGCCGCAAGTCCCAGGCAGCTCCAAATCACAACCGACCTGCGAATCGTTCCAGTTAAGGTCATGGCATTCCTCCTATTTCAGATAACGGTCAAAAAAGGCGCACGTCCTCTTCATGAATTCGGCCGGGTTCGCGTTGTACTCCTGCGTGTGCTCGACCCCGGGTAGGGTCCAGAGCTCCAGCGGCCGGTTGGCGGACGCGGCCTTCAGCTTCAGACTCTGTTCCACGGGAATGCGCGTATCGCCCTCGCCATGCAGGAGGAAAACGGGCCTGGGCGCGATCGAGCCAATGGCCTTGATGGGCGGAATCTCCGCGAGGTCCAGTCCAAAAAAGATCTTCCCGATCCACACGATACCGGGCATGAAAAACCCGGCGTTTCCCACCTTGGCCTTGAGCTCATTGGTCATCAGGTCGCGCATGTCCGCGAAGGGGCTGTCCGCCACGACCGCGCCCACCTCGGGAATGTATGCCGCGGCCAGGAGCGCCGTCGCGGCCCCGTACGAGGATCCGTGAATGCCGATCCTCCCCGGCCTGAATCCCTTTTCCAGGAGAAAATCGACCGCGGCGCGCACGTCGTCGCGCTCCTTCCACCCCAGGCCCAGGAGCCTTCCCCCCGATTCGCCCTGTCCGCGAAGGTCGAATAGCACCACGCCGTAGCCGTGCGCCGCGTAGGCGCGTGCGATGTCGCGGTCGTTCCCGTCCCAGCAGTTGGAATCCAGCCCGTGCACCATGACGATGGCCCTCTCCGTTCCCGCGGGAAGATAGAATCCCGCGAGCCTGGTCCCGTCCTTTGCGCTCTCGAGCGTGATCGCCTGCGCCTTGAGGCCCGCGGAGACGGGCGTCCGGTCGTGGGGCTTGCGAAGCGGCGTGAGCGCCATGACGAGTATCGCGGCCGATGCCGCCGCGTACAGCAGCAGCGCTGCGGCGAACGCGATGCCGGCGAAGAATATACGGCGTCGGATTGTGTTCATTCTGTACTCCTTCGTGCATGAATTGCGGGAGCAGGGGCGCTGTGTGATCGGTCATTGAATTAAGATATAACTATGCCAAAACGTCAAGAAGATATGGGGGGCCGACTGACTTCCGGGCGGGACGACGCGGTATCGCCGCGGACCCGCGCTTCACCAGACGCCCGGGATGAGCCTCTTTCCGGTCCGCGCGAACCGGGCATAGCCTTCAATCCCCATCAGCGCGCGGTCCTGAGCTCAAAGAGCAGCCACACCACGCAGGCGGCGCACAGCGACGTGCGGGGCGGGGGCATCCAGGCGGACCAGCCGGCGTCCCCGTCGTTCGCGTGTACAAACGCGATCGCGCAGATCGCGGCGATCAGGCTTGCCGGCATTATCAGCGCAAGATTTTATTTCAGAGCGGGTTCCCGGGCATTTTATCGCGCGACCCTGTTGCGGCCCATTCCCTTCGCGCGGTAGAGCGCGTCGTCCGCTCGCTTGAGCATGCTTTCCTCCCATTCGTCGCCCTGGAGCGAGGCGACCCCCATGCTCACGGTGCGCCGCCCGGCCTGGAAGAACTCGTGCTCCTCGATTATCTTTCTGAGCTTTTCGGCCAGCGCAATGGCGCCCTCGATCGCGGTCTCGGGATTGATGATGAGGAACTCCTCCCCGCCCCATCGGCCCACGATGTCGGATTCCCTGATGTGCGCCGCGAGTATGGATGCGAGGTCCCTGAGCACCCCGTCGCCCACTAGGTGCCCCAGGCTGTCGTTCACGTCCTTGAAGTGGTCCGCGTCGATCAGTATGACGCTGAGCGGGCGCGCGTAGCGGCGGGCGCGCAGCACCTCGGCCGTGAGCTTGTCCTCGAGCTTCAGCCGGTTGAAGATCCCGGTGAGCCTGTCGGTGTTCGCGAGCTTCCTGAGCTCCCCCACCAGGGCCTCGCGCTCCGCGGAGGTACGGCCCAGCTCGTAGAAGAGCCGCGCGTTGATCATCAGGATGAGCGCGAAGGTGAGGGCTATGACGAGCATCTGGCTCGCGATCGCGAATACCGAGTCCACCGTGTCCGTCTCCATGAAGAACTCGCGGGATGGATTGATCATCGCGTTGAGGGCCCTGAACCCGTACAGGATGAAGAAGAGCGTGAGAATAACCGCCGTGCCCTGGTATACCTCCTCGGTCCCCTCCGGCGCCCTGCGCACGAGCATCCACATGCATTGTCCCACCAGGACCATCATGCACAGCGAGAGCACCGCGAGCCTCGATGGAAGCGACGGGGCGATTATGCCGAACCACCAGTAGAGGGCGGCGAAGACCGCGAGAAGCGCGTAATTCGGGATCATGCGCACCCGCACCTCCATGAAGCGCCCCAGTCCCAGCAGGAACGCGAGCACCCCGGCGAGGATGAGCACGTTCGCGACAACGATGGACACGAAATCGGGGATGCTTCCCCTGGCGATGATGAGCACCTGGCCCACGGTCTGGAGCACGAAGTTGACGAGCCAGTGGGTGGTGCCCCGGAAGCGCTTCCGGTTCTGCGCCCAGATGCGGTACATGACGACCGTTATCAGCAGGTTGCTGATAAAGTAGCCGATCATGATGGTTCTCATGTCAAGAAGCTGCATGCGTTTTAATCCGGGCCGCGATAATGGTGGATTGGAATCGCCGGGCGGTAAATATTCTCACGGGGGCCCGGCGCTGTCAAGACAGTGTGGGGGGCCGAATCGCGTACGTGCCGTGATCGGAACCCGCCCTGGTCCGTGCCAGGCGGAAAATCCGCGCTTCAATCGTGGGACCGATAAGACATTGACTTTTCCGGGCTTATTTTTACTATCCCCCTGACAGTGGGGATCGAACGTTCACGGGGTCCAGGGCAATGACGGGTCAGAGCACTACAGCCGGACACAAACTCATCGAGATCAAAAACGTCACGGCCTGGCGCGGTTCCACGCGGGTGTTCGATGGCCTGTCCCTGGAAATCGGGAAGGGCTGCAGCACGGCAATACTGGGACCCAACGGCGCGGGGAAGACGACGCTCCTCAAGCTCCTGTCGCGCGAGATTTACACCGTTGCGCGTAACGGCAGCTTCGTACGCGTCCTGGGCCATGAACGCTGGAACGTCTGGGATCTTCGATCGCACCTGGGGATCGTCTCGAACGATCTCCAGAACGAGTACGCCCGGGGAGCCAGGGGAATCAACGTAATCCTGTCGGGATTTTATTCGAGCATCGACACCTGGCAGCACCAGCATTTTGGCGCACGGGAGATCGCGAAGGCCGAATCGGTGATGGCTATGCTCGGCGTGGACGGGTTGAAAGACCGGCCCTACGGGACCCTGTCCACGGGCGAGCAACGCCGCTTCCTGCTGGGACGCGCCCTCATCCACGACCCGGATGCGCTCCTCCTGGACGAGCCCACGGGCGGCCTGGACCTCAGGGCAACGTTCCAGTACCTGGACATCGTGCGCGGCCTCATGCGCGCCGGGAAGACCGTGATTCTCGTCACGCACCACATCCACGAGATCCCGCCGGAGATCGGGCGCATTGTCCTCCTGAAAAACGGCGCCGTCGCCGCCCACGGGGAAAAGTCCGCGATGCTCACGGGCGAACGCCTGGGCGCGCTCTTCGACGTTCCCGTCCACCTCGTCCGGGCCAACGGGTATTACCAGGCCATGCCGGGGGCGTCGTCCTCGTAGGGGCGTATCGCCATACGCCCTCATGTCAACCCGCGACGTGTAAGAAAGGGGGATGGGGGGATTGAAGAGATGAGGGGGATAAGGATTTGATTTGCCCCCTGTAATTTTGAACCCTGTCCTTCGGGGTTGGAAATCTTTTCGTGTATCCATGCTCCAAGATTTCTCCCTGCGCTCGAAATGACACGGTCCGCCCCCGTCCTCATCATCGGAACCCCGTCTCATTCCTTGTCTCCCCATCGCCGTTATTCTTTTATCTCTTCATCCCCCTTTCCGTGAAGCCCGGTTTTTCAAAAAGCAAAGTCAGAATTCCATGAGCGCGATCGGCTTCAGCGGGGCGGATGTGGCAGGGTTCAATGCGGGCAGGAGGCCCGTGACCATACAGGCCAGGAAGAAGAGCCAGAAAAGGACCTGCCATGCGACAAGCCTTTTCGTGCATTGTAATTCGCGTGAGCCCGTGATCCTGACGAAAAGATACCAGGGTCCGATGAGGACGATGGCGAGCTCGAACACGAGCAGCAGCGCCCATAACAGTCGGCCCTCCATCACCCGCTCAAGCGGGAACCCCGCGAGGGCATGCACCGCGGGATACAGCAGGGCCAGCGCCGGCGTGAGCAGGATCCCCCCGGCGATAAACCACTTTGTCCCCCGGGGCCTGAGCGCCGCCAGGTTGAGAGATGCCCACGCGCCGGCGATCAGGGACATGGCCGGAGCGAGCCACATGTCCGGGTTGTCCGTCTTCAATAAATATCCGCGGACGAGCGAGTCGTACACCATGGGCGTGATCGCCGAAAGCATGAAGACCCAGATGTATCCCACGAGCGCGGCCGTGAGGCGGACGGCGCGCGTCCGTGCCAGCGGCAGGAGAAGCGCCAGGGGGAGCGCGTGAAGAACGTGGTGCAGCAGGGTGTTTGAAATGATCCCGACAAGCAGGAGCCACGCGATCGCGGCAAAGCCGGCGGCGCGTTCAAAAAGGTTTAGATGTTTCATATTTTTTTCTGCATCCACACGATATCAAATTTCGTTCCAAATTTTTCCGCGATCCCGGTGAGCCTCCCGCATTCCCTGAAGCCATGCTTCAAATGAAACAGGATGCTCCTCTCGTTGGGGGACGCGATGCTCGCGAGGAGCACATGCAACCCCATCTTCGCGGCGCCCTCCTCCAGGTGCGCGAGGAGACGCGCTCCCGTTCCCTTCCCGGTCGCGTCCGGATGCAGGAAGTACGACACCTCGGCCGTGCGCTTGAACACGGGCATGGGGCTGTGCGCGCGAAGGAACCCGTACCCGGCGACCGTGCCGGATTCATCCATGACCGCGGCGGCGGGATAGCCCTTTGAAACGCTCAGCATCATATCGAAAAATTCGTAGGGGAGCCGGTTTTCAAGATAGGCGGCGTACTCGTGCTCGATGTAATGGTTGAAGATGTCGATGACGGGCTTCCGGTGCCGCTCGGCAAGGGGTTCGAGCGTGATGGGCATGTAACGTTACCTCTTTAGATTCTCGGTGGTGTGATGCGGGACATGTAGGGGCGTCCCGGCGGGACGCCCCTACATGTCCCGCAATTTCACTGAAGCTTCACGAACTCCCCGAACATCCAGACCTCGGACACCTGTCCCACGCTCACCAGGTACCAGTAGTTGTTCCACGCGCCCACCTGGACCGTTTCCCTGGTGCGCGCGATGACCGTCACCTGGGTGCCCTTGGGCACGTAGTCCATCGCCTTCGCCGTGGGATCGGGGAAGGAACTGATGAAGTACTGGAGCGCCTTTGCGTCCACCGAGGGCGCCTCGCGTATTTTCACGTCGCTGGTCGTGTAGCCATGGGCTAATCCCATGGTGACGACGGGAACGCCTTTATGAGCACGCGCGGCTCCCGGCTTTACCTTGAACTCTTCCACGGGGAAAAGAATCATATCGGGCTCGTCGCCGTCGACGCCCAGCACCCTCCTGTTGTCTGCCGACCGGCACGCGAAGAAGCGCGTGTAGTAGAGAGAGCCGTTGTCGTCGCGGTAGCCGCACTCGGCACGCCCGAGCGTAGCGGCGCAGCTGACCTGCACGCCGCCTTTCGAGTCGGCGCACAAGTTTGGTTCCAGCGCGATCCCGCCGGGCGTGACCCGGTACGCGCCCTCGTTGTGCCAGTAGAGGCCCTCGGAGGCGTAGGTGGCCTCGTACGCGGAATCGTGTTTCACGCGCAGTTCGCATTTCCCCAGCGGGTGGGCCAGCGTGAACGTCTGCCCCGCGAACGCGTCCCGGACGGGCTTTGCCTGAAGAATTGCGCCTAACGCGAATGCGGTGAGAAAGGACGCGCAGAAAATCGTTTTCAGGTTCATAAGGCCTCCTTGAAGCTCGGTATCGAATAATGCATCAAGACGCACGGCGTGTAAGAATGGGGGATGGGGGGATGGACGAGATGGGGGGTATAAGGATTTGATTTTCCCCTTGTCATTTCGAACCCCGCCTTTCGGGGTGAGAAATCTTGTCGAGTATAGATGCTTCAAGATTCCTCCCTGCGGTCGAAATGACAGTTTCAAGCCTCCGCTGCATCCTCGGTACTATCCCTGATCCTTCATCCCCTCCATCGCCGTTCGCCTTTATCTCATCATCCCCCTTTCCGTGAAGCATCGTCTGCCAAACAGCACGGGGGCAATTTCATATCTTCCTCATCTCCCATACGGTGCCCTTTGCGTCCGGGCAGTGGATGCGGAAGGCCCGGCGGTCCGCGCTGTTCCACGAGGGGAAGCCCAGCGTTACGCGCCATGTGTACAGGTCCAGCACGTGCAGGAGCGCGCCGCACACGCCCTCCGGCTTCTTGTACGGGTTCTCGTACTCGAAGCTGTCGCCCAGCTCGTGGCGGCACTCCTCGTGCTTCTCCACCATCGTGATGCGGATCCTGCCCAGCCGGCCCCACGCCGCCTGGTAGTCCGCGTGATTTTTTATCGCGGCCATGTCGATGTGGAGATCAAGCGCGTCGTGTTCCTTGCGAGGCATGGGCTTCCTCCCTTCACACATTTCCGCTCGCGACGGTTTTTCATCATGGGGGACGGGTTCGCGAAAATCAAGCATTTCATTGAGCGGGCGCGCTTTTGCAAAGGAGAGAAGGCCGATGTGCTTCGGGTTGGTTCATTTAATCGCCGTTAAAACAACCGGGACATGCATGGCGCATGTCCCGGAATTGGTTGTGTCGGATAACGAGCGCCTTCCCGCTGTGCGCGGGATGCGCGGACTTACTTCTGCGTATCCGTGAGGATTCTGGGCGATTCCTTCATTAACAGAGTAATGATGATGGTCAGCGCGGCAAGGCCCGCGAAGATATACAGGGACTCGATCATGCCCACGGTGTTCATGAGCACGATGAAGATGATGCCGGAGATCTGGCCCGCCAGCAGCACGATGCCCTGCGACAGCGACTCGGGGGCGGGATAGCTCACCTCCGCGACGTACTGGAAGCCTATGGGCCCCGCGGTGCCCAGCAGGAAGGCCCCCACCAGGGCCGATGTCGCGAGCATGATCTCGTAGCTGCCCGCGATCGCCAGTCCCAGGAGCCCCGGCGTGAGGAGCACGGTGCCCAGGACGAGCAGTGGCTTTCGCTTGCGCATGTGGTCCGACATGGGCGGGAAGATGACGGCGCCAAAAATACCCGCGATGAGCATGAGCCCCATGATCATGCCGCTCTGCTCCATGGTGAAGCCCTTGATCTCGCTCACCTGGTCGATGCAGGTGGCCACGGCGTTGAAAATCCCCAGTCCGATGAAAAACATGAGGATCGCGAGCAGCATGTCCCTGTGCCTGAAGATGCGCTTGAGCCCCTCAGCGGTGAGCAACCGGTCTTCGCCGCTCTCCGGTCCCGCCGGCGTGGGAGGATATTCTCTAAGGAACACGACAAGCGCAAGCGCGCCCAGCGCCGAAACGGCGCCCCAGGCGAGCAGCATCCCGCCAAGATCGTAGGTGGCGCCAACCTGCGTGATCATGAGCGGCGTCGCGATCATCACCACGATCATTCCCAGGAACTGCGAGAGGGTGGCGACGCCCACGGCGGTCGCGCGTTCGTTGATGGGAAACCAGTGCACCGCCACCTTCGTGGCCGAGTTCATTATGAAGGGCTGCGCGACGGCGAGTCCCACCTGCGCGATGAAGACCATCGTGTAGCTGCCCGCGAACACACCCTTCATAAGCCCGAACACGCCCACGAGTACCGCGCCCACGCCCACGCCCTTTCGCAGGCCGTACCTGTCGAGTATGTAGGAAGCGGGAATGCACATCACCAGGAAGATGAGCATGAAGACCATGGATAGCAGGTCGATCTCCATTGGCGTCGCCGCGTATGCCTTCTGCGCCTCGCGCGCGATGGGCGCGAAGGTAAGCCACTGGATCTGCATGACCGCGTTGATCAATGCGTAGACGGTGAGGATGGCCCATCTATAGCCATAGGTCTTGAACTGCTGCGCCTGTTTTGGGCTCATAATGACTCCTTGGAAAAGATTTGGAATGGCCGTTCGCAGTGTGCGAGTAAGCACTCGCTCGGATATAATATAACGCCGACATCAAAATGTCAAATTGTAAAAATGGCAAGGCTAAGGCACGGTGGGGGCCGAATCGCGGACAGGCTTTCCGCGCGCTCATCGAGGAGCGCTGCCCGGCGGCCGTAAAGATGATCGGTCCCCGCCTGCCGTGAAGTGCCGTTCCCCGTGAGAGCGATCCGGCGGGAAGGGGCGCTCAGATCCAGGCCACGCTTTTCAATTCCCGTTTTATCCCGCGCCGGTATTTCACCGCCGGGTAGCCCAGGATGAGCGAGGTGACCACCTCGTGGCCGTCGGGAACTTTGAAGAGCTCCCGGAGCGCCGGCGTCCTGTCGACCGCGGGCGGGATGATGCTCATGATGGAGCCGCCCAGGCCCAGCGCGTGCGCCGCGAGCGAGCCGTAGGCAGCGGCGATGAAGAGGTCCTCGTGCGCGTCCTCGGCGGTGCGGCTTGCGTGGAAGAGGATCATGGCCGGGGCGCCGCGCGTGATGGTGTCCTCGGTCCCGGCGCGCAGGCCCTCCATCCTGGTCTCGAGCAGGGGGACCAGGTGGGTGCGCATGAGCCGGTATTTCTGAAGGCCCACCTCACGCCGTATGAAGAACCGCGCGAGGGGATTCTTCATGGCGCGCATGAGCTTCCCGTACAGGTCGATCATGTGCGGCAGGGCCTGCCGAATGACCGCGGGGTCCTGCACCACGATGAGGCCGGTCTTGAGGGGAGGGAAGCCGGGCGGCGCGAGCGCGATCGCATGGACAATCCTTTCCAGCAGCGCGCTCGGGACGGGCCTGTCCCTGAAGGCGCGCACGGCCCTGCGCGTGCTTAACAGATCGAAGAAACCGCGCTCGTCCGGGCCGGACGCGGGAAGCTCGAAGAAATCCCTCTCGTAGGAGAGGCCGCGCACGACCACGGAGCCCGTGGGGCACACCGCCATGCACTGGCCGCACGCGAAGCATACATGCGCGCGCCCGGGACTCACCGCCATCGCGCCCGCGCCGTCTTTCATGATCACCAGGTTGGGGCATACCCGGGCGCATAGCCCGCACGCGGTGCAGGTGCCGGTGCCGAACGAGATGTCGCCCGTCGTGCGGGGCCCGTCATGGGGTTCGATCTTCATGGAATGACTCCTTTCCCCAGTGCCGGTGCGCGTGCCGCCTGTCCGCCGGGGGAGCGGTCTTTCATAGCACGGCGGCGGAGGGCTGTGAAGCCTTTTTTGCCCCGGCCCGGGAATGCCTTTAGCATGAATAAATGTTGAACTGGGCGCCCCGGGGCGATAATCTTGGTCGTGGGGAGGTCGCTCTCTCCGCGCAGGATCGCCGTCCCGGATATGCCATGCCGGCGGGACGCTGCGGCCGGCCCCGCCATTGCAACGATGAATTATTATGTCC
>CALMJO010000421.1 GCA_937864375.1 uncultured Spirochaetota bacterium | reverse complement strand
CTACACCTCTCTATTCGTCGGCAGCGTCAGATGTGTATAAGAGACAGCCAGTGGAACACGTTCATCTTGTAGAGCGCCAGGAGGTCCAGGTAGCGCTTGATCGATTCCTTATCGTAAAAATGCCTGCTCGTGTCCAGGTTGAGGCCCCTCCACGAGAAGCGCGGCTGGTCCGTGATGGAGACGCATGGCAGCACCGCGGTGGCGTTCCGGTCTTTCTTCCCGGCCATGAGCATCTGCCTGAGCGTCTGGATGCCGCGGAAAATCCCCTCCGGCGCCGGTGCGGAGAGGATCGCCCCGTCTACTCCAATCTCGATAGAATGCGCCCCGGCGCGCGATCCCGCCGTTTCTCCGCCCAGGACCAATACAATCGCTCCTTTACTTGGCGTTCCGTCGTAGCGCCCCGTCTTCAACGCCGGTCCGCCCGCCTGTCGAATGAATTCCGCAAGCATCGCCGCCGACCTCTGCACCGATTCATCATTTGAGGCGAGTATCGCCGAATCGCCGGAGAGAACGAATTCACCCTTGCGAAGCTCCATTGACGCGGGATAGGGAACGATGGCGTGAGGGTCCATGATGTCCTCTCTTGTGGCGGTACGCGAGCAGGTGATGCACAATAGAAGCAGCGGCAGTGCGGTAATGCGGGATAGTTTAATCATGAACGCGCTCCCCGGATAGGTTTTTGTGTCAGGATCCGTCTTGACGCCGAGGCCTCCCGGTTCTGTTTCATGTCGTTCCGGAGTACGGGCGCCGCCGTGCCTGAAGTATGTTCACATGAAACGGGTTTCCTCCACCATTTTTTCGCGCGCAGGGGATAATTTATTCGCAGGGATTTCATCGATCGATTATTGCGTTACCGGTCCGCCAACGCGAACGATCATCCCCAGGGTTCCGTTAATCAGGGGCCGCCCTCATCTTTTGTTTGGACGTTCCTATGTTTTAGTTGATAAACACAGATTCACGCGCGATACTTTCCCTCGGGGTTCGGCACGGATAATTCCGACTGACATATTTCCGAGGGAGGCCCAGATCATGACAATCGACGTGCACAGTCATCTTGGCGACATACTGGACTACGACGGCGGCGCGCTCATATGGAAAACAGGCGTGAAGATGCCCCGCATCTACGATCCGCAGGCGCTCAACGAGCGCCTGATGATGCGCGACCTGGGACTGGGGCGTCTCCTCTACCCCCTCGTCATGAGATCGGCGACGGCGGCCGAGCGGGCGAGGAATTCAACGGCGACGCTCGAGAACATGCGCGCCTCGCTCGACGAGGCGCAAATCGATTACACCGTGTGCCTTCCCATTGAACCCTACGTGGGATTTGCGGACCTCGCGGACGCGGCCCGGAAAGACGCGCGGATACTTCCCTTCACGAGCGTCAATTTCGAGGAAATGAATTCCATGGAAAGGAAGCTTCGCGACGATGTACGCCGCGGAGCGTACGGCCTCAAGCTTCACCCGGTCATCCAGCGCATATCCCCGCTCGACGACCGTGTCGCGCGCGCGCTCGAGACGTTCGAGCAATTCAAAAAACCCGTGCTTGTCCACGCGGGAAAGTCCGAGTACTACCTTGGTAATGAGCGTACGCGGAACAATCCGGAATTCGGCGCGATAAGCCCCATAGCTCAAATGATAAAAAACTTTCCCGGCATCAGGTTTATTGTCGGTCATGCGGGGCTCTTCTGGCACCGCGAGGTCTGCGCGCGTCTCTCCGGGGCAAAGAACGTGTGGGTGGACACGAGCTTCCAGTCGCCCGGCACCATCAGGCGCCTCGTGAAAACCTTTGGTCCGGAGCGCGTGATGTACGCATCCGACTGGCCCTACGGCATGCGCCCCCCGCACGTCAGGACCGTACGCGCCGCGTGCCGGGGCGACCAGGCGCTCGAGAAAATGCTCTTTCACGAGAACGCCGCTACGCTCCTGGAGCTCAAGGCATGACCTTGGTTGCGCGGCATTGAATGAGCGGCGGTACGATTGGGGGCCGACCGGCGATTCGGACCCCCTCACGCCTTGACACGGTCATCGCCGGGCACCCTTACGAGCAATCCCGTCCATCCGTCCATCTGGAGCTCGTCAAGGAGAACGAGACCCTTCCCGTTTACAAGTCCCATCACTTCGCCGGCCCGGCGTGCGAGTATGCCGCTCATGATGAGAAGCCCGCCCCCGCGCACCATGGCTACGATCCTGTCGAAGAATTCGAGTATTACGTCCGTGATGATGTTCGCGAGAACAATGTCGAACCGCCTCCCCGCGTCGAAGACGGCAAGGTCGCCGTGCATCACGTTCACGAACTCGCAGCCATTGGCGGCCAGGTTCTCCCGTGCGCACTGAACCGCGCGATCGTGTATGTCTATGCCGGTGATGTCGCGCAGACCGTAGCGCGCGGCGAGAATGGACAGGATGCCGGTCCCGGTCCCGATGTCCATGAGGGTGAGCCCGCTGCGCTCCCCGGGAGGCAGGGAGTGGAGGTGCGCCGCGAGGAACTTCATGCACAGCACCGTCGTGGGATGCTTCCCGTCGCCGAACGCCCTGCGCGGATCGATGTAGATGTACGACGACATGTCCCCGATAGACTGCTCGTGGGCGAAATCGACCGAGACGTTGTAATCGTCGAGCAGGAAATATCCGTCGGAACTTTCCATCCAGATGTACGGGTAGAGTCGCTCCTCGAATTCGGCGAGAAACTCGGCGCCGCTTTCCACCGCGTCATAGGTTTCGTCGAGCCCGTTAAAATGCCCCGAGAGGTGCAGCGCGTCCTCCGTCGCGAGACGGTCCCCGTACACATGGTATGATTCCATGCCCTCGCGCGTGTCAAGCGTGAGCGCCACGCGGATGCCCGGCTGGATGGTCCTATCGTCTTTCATGCGTCCATGTCCCCCGCACAGGTGATGCCGAATAGGCAATACGTGCCAAGAGTGGCCTGAGAGGGCCATGCATGCAAGCCCAATTCCAAAATCGCCGCAAAATGCTTGACAGCACGCGTCAATGTCCGTGCAATTTCTCGATATTTCGCAAGGAGCTCACCGGTGGCCAAGAAAAAGGATTCCAGGGACAATATTAAAGCCCCTTCCAAAGGGAAGATGGCCCCGGCCGCGTCTTCAAAGCGCGGCAAAAAAAAGCTCCCGGAAAAGGAATCCGCGCTCGCCAGGCTCGCGTCCGAGGTACCCGGAAAGGTGGAAGAAGACGAGATCGACCCCGCCGCCCTTGAACGCGGCGACACCCCCATGAGCCTCGTATCCCACCTGGACGAGTTCCGCAGCCGTTTCGTGTTCACCCTCGTCACCATTCTCGTGATCATGCTGTTGTCATTTTTCTTCTCCGACCAGATTCTAAGTTTTCTCACTGCACCCTACACGGCCACCGGCCTCAG
>CALMJO010000420.1 GCA_937864375.1 uncultured Spirochaetota bacterium | reverse complement strand
GGATGAAAGCTGATGCGCGCCATGTACGGTTCTCCTTTGAATCGCGGTGTGTCTTTACTACGGACGGGGAGGTGAAAATCGAAAAATATTTCTGCTATCAGCGCGCTTATTCGTATAGTTAGCTGCCAGACGACTGTTTGTTCGCGTATTTCCCTGACGCTTCCCGCATTGCCATTTTCACCTGACCAACAAGCGGACTCGAATCGGAACCGGAACGGATTCTATACGGATTCTATACGGATTTGAAACGGATAATGTGCGGATCATCATGCAATGACTGCCGCACTAGGAATAAGGAAAAACCAAAGCACGCACTTTGGCAGCTCTTGACGAGGCCATTTCCTCCTCACTTGCGACAGTAATGCTGTCCGGCAAACGCTCATGGTTTGAAGGGTGCGGTCACGCATTAATTAAATCGTGAAGTGCAATCGAAGGCTTGATGGAGTGCTCAATGCATGCTAATTCTCTCCATCTAAAAACTTTTTAATGAAGGTCAGGTAGGTGCGAAAGATCTCATCGGCGCTTGTTTGATATGTTGCATCAAGCTGTTTCTGACGCATCAGTATAACTTCCAAGGTGCCAAGACTCATTCCCCAAAGGATAAGCATTAGCTTTTTTGCGTCAATTTTAACTTTTATTGATTTGTCCTTCATCCCCAGTTTAATACAGGAGATGAGAAGATCGGTGATTTTATCGTTAACGCGCAGGCAGTTGGAGGCAAATTCACCACTTTCGCTGTTGGGATTTCTTCGATAATAGTAATTCCGCGCTTCGAATGTGCGGTTGAATTCGAAAAACACGGGATTCTCAATGAAATAGGTGAAATACGCCATTCCAAGGGATTGCAGTTTGTCCAATCCGGTGATTCTAGTTGCGGCAGCTTCATGCATGCGGGTGTCCAGCGCTTCCAGTGTGCGCAGCAGCACTGCAAAAAAAATGTCGTCCTTATCGCGGAAGTAAAGATAAAATGTGCGTTTATTGTATCCCAGGTCATCGGTGATCATCTCCAGGGTGGTGGCGTCATATCCAAGGTTGATAAATATCTTTTCCGCGGCGTCAATTAACTGGGTCTGCCGCATCTGCTTCTTTTTGCCCTTTAATTGTTCAGGCTTGTTCATTTCTTCTTTTTGCGCGTGCATCGAACGATACTCCATATGTAATAATTATTACTTGCAACATCAGAACAAATCAAATTCGAAATCGCGCTGCGGATGGTTTCTTGATACTGAAGGCCGATGTCTCCCGCAGCAGAGAGTGTAGACCCGGAATACTATTTCATACTCGCGGACATTGTTGATGTCACCAATATTTCTATGACGCCCGCCCGTGTGCGTTCGTAGGCCTTCCCTGTCATATTTAATAAAGCTTAACATGTGTCAATAAGGAAACATTTGAATGAAAAAAATTCATATAAGTGAAAAAATTGTTGACATAATTTTGAATATTGACATAAGAGTGAATAAATTACATACAAGTGCATTAATAGCAGCATAACGCAGTATGGGGTGATGCTCTGCTGCGTCTGCAGCGGGGCTGTATACGGGCGGTAATGCTGTAATCCAAGGAGGAGAAAATGAATTCGCAGAACAGATTCTTGTGGCAGCAGGTAGAACGATGGGCGGAGGTGGATCCGGCATTTCCCGCCCTGCGCACCGGTGAAGAAGTAATCACGTATGGGGAATTCGAAAAACGGTCAGACAACCTTGCGAAGCAGTTCCTGCACCTGGGGATAAAAAAAGGAGACACTATTGTAACCATGCTTCCCTGTTCTTTGGAATATATTATTACGCTTATTGCCGCAGACAAGATTGGCGCGATCGTTGTTCCCATGGACGTCAAGTTTAAAAAAGCTGACCTTGAGAGGTTTGTGGATCATATACGCCCGGTCTTGATCGTTTCAGTCGAATCCGTGGGCAATAAAAGCGTAGTAGAAATCTGGAAAGAAGTGAGCAAAAGCCTCAAGAATTCCAAAGATACGCATTATGTGTTTACCGGGTCTGCAAGTTTTGGGTATTCCTTCACTGCACTGACCGCGGAATCGCTACCGCTGGACAGTGAACTTGGCGACGCAAAACTGAACCAGGAAATGGATGACGGTCTGCTTATCGTGTTCACTGGGGGCACAACCGGCGTCCCCAAGGCTGCATTGCTGTCGAAAAGGAATGTGGCTGTCATGGCGGCGGTGGAGGCAGAGATACTGGGCAAGTATGTTCCCGGGAGGATAAAAACCATCGCATCGCTTCCCCCCAGCCATGTAGGAGGCACTGTCGAGATGATCGGAATGGCAATCGCCGGAGGATTCGACATCATCATTCATGATTCATGGAGCCCTCACCGGGTGCTGGAAACCATACAGAGAGAGAGGGTTCCCTGGATCGGGGGTGTTCCTACTATGTTTGCCATCATGCTCCTTATTCCCGAGATCGGGCAGTTTGATCTTACCTGCCTTAAAATAGCAATTCTCTCTGGAGAGAAAGTTGAAAGCGACCTGATAAGGCTGATCAAAGAAAAAATCTGCCCCAACGTGGTTATTGGCTATGGTAGCACAGAGGCGGGTTCAGAGGTCACCTTTACCGAATTGAGTGACCGCGATTTAGAGATTGCCAGCGGTTACGTAGGAAAGCCACTTCCAGGAGTTGTAATTAGCATCAGAGACACTGATGGAAAGGAACTATCTGCGGGTGAAAAAGGAGAGGTGGTCATCAAGAGTCCCTTTACCATACAGGGATATTTCCGAATGCCCGGGGAAGATGAGGCCGGGTTCACCGATGACGGATTCTGTAAGAGCGGGGACCTGGGATATCTCACGCCCGATGGAGGATTGTATATCAAGGGAAGAATCAAGCATATCATCAGGGTGGGCAGTTACACGGTAATGCCCGCCGAAGTGGAGGATGTACTCACCCAGGGTCCAGGCGTAGCCATGGCGGCGGTAATCGGCGTTCCCGACAAGGTCTATGGAGAGCTTGCATGGGCGGTCGTAAGCCCCTACCCGGGGCACACCATCGATGTTGAAAATCTCACCGCACTTTGCACTGAGAAGCTTGCGAGCTTCAAGGTGCCCAAAAAAATTATAGTGTGGGAGAATCTCCCGATCACACGGCTTGGAAAGGTGCATCGTGTCGAAGTGCAGGACAAGATCAGGGAAATGATTAGCAACAATAAAATCCAGTAAGCGGAGGATAAACATGGAAGCACCCGTTATTTATGAAAAAACCGGCAATATCGCGAAGATCAGTCTCAATAATCCGGAGAAATCGAACCCGCTTTCACTTGGTGTTTTACAGCTCCTGATCGAAGCCTTCAGAAAAAGCGCGGTTAATAATGATGTGTGTGTGATCTATCGGGCAGAGGGAAAAAACTTCACCTTTGGCGCCGATCTCAAGCATGGATATGAGCTCATTGTAAATCCCGCTCTCCGTTACGAGGCGGTGACCGACCTGTGGACCTGGCAGGAACTTACCACCGTTATGCTGGAGCACCCAGGGGTTATACTGGTGGGCTATCATGGCTGGATCGTGGGCGGCGGATTCGAGCATACTTTGTGCAGCGACATTCGCATTGCGTCGGACGATACGAAAATAATGCTGCCGGAACTTGACCTGGGCATCTTCTATTCCAATGCATCGACGAAAATATTGCCGCGCATAATCGGCGAGGGCAGGGCAAAGGAACTCATGCTCATGGGTGACGTTTTAAAGGCACAGGACGCGCTTAATATTGGCTTGGTAAACCGGGTATGCGGGCGTAATGAGCTGGATAAAATTCTCATGGAATACGCAGAAAAGCTCGCTTCAAAGGATCACTTTGCCCTGCGCCTTGCCAAGAAGATTATTCGGGAGGCACAGGACTCCTCGATCGAGGATGCATTGTACAAAGAAGGCAGGGCGATGATCGATACCGGGCGCTCGGGAGCGCCGGAAGTAAGAATTGGCGCATTCCTCAAGATGCAAAAATAGGAATGCGAGAGAAACTCCCAAATATGCCAAGAGGTGGTTATTATGGAACATAGAAATAAGTTGTTTTATGGATGGTGGATCGTCATGGGATGCTTCTGCCTTTCCTTCGCCAGTGTGGGTATAGCCATGAATTCGATCAGCATTTTGTTCAAGCCTGTAAGCGATGCCCTGGGCTTCAGTCGCGGCGATTTCACGCTGAGCTTCACCGTGGGTGCCCTGGCAATCATGGTTTCAGCCCCGTTCATTGGCAAGCTATACGAGAAGTACGATGCCCGGCTGATCGTGTTTATTAGCGCCGTTATGCTGGCTGGCAGTTTCGGCCTTTTTTCGATCTGCCGGAGCCTGTTCCAGTTCTATGTCGTTTCAATAATGATGGGAATTGGAGTAGCCTCCACGGGGCTCATTGCAGTATCGGTGCTTGTAACCAACTGGTTTACGGAGCGAAGGGGATTGGCCATGGGCATCGCTTTATCAGCAAGCGGGCTGGGAGGCGTCATTTACAACCCGCTGGGGAACTGGTTCCTGGAACAATACAGTTGGCAGAGCACCTACTTGTTATTTTCCTTTTCTATTGCGCTTCTGTCCATCCCGCCAGCATTTCTCATGAGGACGCGGCCTCAGGAAATAGGGCTACTACCGTATGGAGCGGGCAGTATGACGGCAGGAAAAAGAAATGTCGAAGAGGAGGGAATGACGCTCAAGGAGTCGCTGAGATCGACTGCGTTCTGGATGCTGGCTCTCATGGCGTTTTTCAGCAGCGTGGGAGTCATGGGAGTTCAGATGCATATGGTCGCGTTTCTTGGAGATGTCGGGCACAGTAACGCGTTTGCTTCCGGCGTGATGGGCCTCACATTGGGGGTGTTGGTCCCGGCAAAGATCGTAGTGGGACAAATTTCCGACAAGTTCGGGCTCGCGAAGGCACTGGTCTTGGTATTTGGATGCAATGTAATAGGCATAGGATTATTTTATGGAGCGAATTCAGAATGGGTGGCTATTGCTGCCGCGATATTCTTCGCATTCGGCATCACCATCCAGACTGTATTCCCCCCATTAATGGCGGCAAAGTGCGTAGGGTTAAAGCATTTTGGAACCGTGTTTGGAATCGTGAACCTTTTCATGATGATGGGAAGCGGCGTGGGTACACCCCTCTCGGGATATTTTTATGATTCCTTTCACAGTTATATCCCTGCATTCCACTTGTTTATCGGGCTGTCAATACTGGCTGCAATCATGGGGCTGATGGCGGTTTCCCGTTCAAAATACGAATAAGACCAGTGAACGTTCGATATTACAGATGAAAACTATTGTTGATGGAGAATATCGATGAAAAAGCATTTTTGTTTTCTGATCACCGTGGTCCTTGTGGTGTCCCTGGGTACGCTTTCCGGTTTTTCTGCGCATTTGAGTGAAGATGTACTCTCGAAGAAGAAAGAAGGATATTACGTAACGGGTCTGCCACTCGTAAACTATACCTCGGACGACGGCTTCGGATACGGGGTGCGCGCGTACCTCTACAACAACGGCAGCAAGGACGACATGTACTTCGACAGGGCCCCGTACTCCATGCAGCTGTACGCGCAGTACTGGGCGACGACGAACGGCATACAGTATCACGAGCTGAACCTGGACATGCCGTATGTTGCAGGCACGAAGTGGCGCCTGAAGTCCAATATCGCCTACGACAAATCGGTTAACGAGAATTTCTTTGGCATTGGAGAGGAGAATTCCCACAGGAAACTCACGAACTTCACGGGCACGAAGGAGTTCAGCACCTATTCCGGGCTGATGGACTACTACGAGGACAACAAGGATGAATCGCGGTATTACCACTACACGATCTTCCGTCCCAGCGGCACGTTCTACCTCTACCGTGACATTACCGATGAACTCAAGCTCGTCCTGGGGACCCTTGCAAGGAAAAACTTCATCACCTCCTGGGGCGGCCGTGACTTCAACGGCGATACACAGCAGCCCACGCTCCTCGACCAGCAGCGCGCGTACCTCACCGACGCAGCGGGAGGAACGCTCGGCGGATGGATTTCCATGGCGAGGATCGGGTTTGCGTACGACACCAGGGACTTCGAGCCGGATCCGCACAAGGGCTACTATGCCGATTACGTGTGCGAAATTTCAAACAAGGTCATCGGATCCGACTTCGACTTCGTGAAGCACAACGTGCAGGCCATGTATTACGTGAGCCCGGTGAGTTCGCTCACATTCGGCGGGCGCGCGGGATACACCACCGCCTCGGGCGACATCCCGTTCTACGAGGAGTCCTGCTTCGGCTTCGCGAATTTCCGGAGGGTGGGGGACGGCGGAAACCGGACGCTCCTCGGCTACAAAAAGAATCGCTTCGTCGCGAAAACGATGACCGTGGGCAACCTCGACGCGCGGTGGAAATTCACGGAGCTTTCGGGAGGAGGGCAGCGCTTTGCGTTCTCCGTGATAGGGTTCGTGGAATCGGGGAACGTGTATGACGATGCGGCATCTCCCGTGACCTCGCCCAAGTGGAACTACTATCACACCTCTTACGGCGGCGGGCTCGTGATCGCGTGGAACCTTTCGACGATTATTCACTTTCTTTACGGGATGAGCAGGGAAGACGCCAACATATCAATTGACTTTGACCATCGATTCTAGCCAGAAGAATCGAGTGCCGGAATGGGATGATTTCCGGCACTCTAGTATGACCAAATCAGCCTTGGCAAAAAAGCATCATGGAGGATTGTTTTCACATTAGTGTGGAGTTTATACTTGAAAAACCATGTACTCCCCACTCAATGAAAAATCAACCTATACCCTTCTATATAAATATAAAACCAGTGCTCCCCGACCCCCCAGATGAGCATCACAAAGAGCGCGGCGAGCCCAATAGCGATCGCGAGCACGGGGAGCGGCGTTACGATTTTGAGCTTCTCCCCGGTGCGCCGCGCCCTGACCATGCGGCAGAGCATTTCGGCAATCCCCATGAATGCGAACGCCCCGAGGATCGTGAGCATGAACGCCGAATTGAACAGGTAGTAGAGCGTCTCACCGAACGTGAAGAACTCGCTCACCCGGACAAGCTCCAGAAGTATCCACACGATGATCGTTGCGAGCGACGCGCCTATGCGCTCGCCGGCGCTCGCGCCCCTGGAGTACGCGAGCGGGTAGGCGATGAAGGGGCCATAGCCTATGAGGTGGAAAAGCACGAGCCCCATGATGAAGGCGAAGACGCGGTGAAAGGCGGGGGGCCAGATGAGCGATGACGAGAAATATGCCGCGTAGGCGATCGCGGCCGCCCCCATGACGATCGCCCCCGGCGCGACCGCCCTTCGCGCGAATGATTGGCGCTCTATCGTCC
>CALMJO010000419.1 GCA_937864375.1 uncultured Spirochaetota bacterium | reverse complement strand
GGGTGGTTATCGAGCAGGGGTCCGCTTTGGGCGAGCCTTCCCAGGTGTTTATGCGGGGCGGAAAATCAGGCAGTGTACTCGTCCTCATCGACGGGATCGAGGTCAATGACGCGATGAACTCGGACAGGTCATTCGATTTCGCCCACCTCACGGCCGACAACGTCGAACGGGTCGAGGTGATCCGCGGCGCAATGAGTGCGCTTTATGGTTCGAACGCGACTGGAGGGGTAATCAATATCATCACAAAGAAGGGGAAAGGTGACCTTAAATTTAGGGGATCCTTCGAGGGCGGTTCATTTTATACTTTCCGCGAGGTAATTGGAGCGAGCGGCGGTGGAGAAAAATCGTACTTCTCGATTGGCGCGTCCCGATCGGATTCAAAGGGAATATCCAAGGCTACGCGGAAGCCCGGCGATTCCGAGGGCGATGCGGACGGCTATGCGAATACATCGGTTTCCACGAGGGCCGGAACGAAGACACCCTGGGACGGGGAGCTTGACTTCACCTTGCGCTTTACCGACGCCCGTTATGAAATCGATAAGGAAGCATTCACGGATGACCCGAACTATAAGGGTGAATCGCGAAACATCGCAGGCGGATTATCTTTTTCTCAAAAGCTTACCGGATGGTGGAATCAAACTTTGATGCTTTCATATTCGAATACCTACCGAACATACTTAAATGACTATGATTCACTCGATCTTGCGGGGCCCTATATATATTCAGATGCCTGGTATAAATCGGATACCGGGAAGGCCGAATGGCGTCATGAGTTGAATTTAGGTAAACTGGATACGCTGACCTTGGGGGCGGACTATCGAGGAGAAACCGGATCGTCATACAATGTAAGCGATATGGGTTTTGGAAAGAGCGTTGATAAAATTGGGAAAAAATCGGCGAGCGATAAAGGAGTATTCGCGTATAATCGGCTCCGCCTTTGGGAGCGAGTATTTATAAATGCTGCCGCCCGATATGATGAGTATTCAACATTTGGAAGTGTAGCGACATATGGACTTTCGTCATCTGTGATCCTTCCGATTATTGAAACTAGATTAAAGAGTAATTATGGAACAGGGTATCGCGCTCCATCGATCGATCAGCGTTATAACCCTTTAAGCGGAAACAAGGATCTCAATGCAGAAAAAGTGAAAAGTTGGGACGCAGGTATCGAGCAGGAATTTTTCGATGGAGCTTTGACTGTCGGTGGAACTTACTTCGAAAACCAGTATAGGGACATGTTTGATTCTTCAACATTTATCTGGGAGAATCTCGGTCGGGTCGATACGCACGGGATTGAGGCGGAGATGACACTCAAGCCGGCAAAGGCATTGACTTTGTCGGCTGGATATACCTACCTGCGGACAAAGGATCTTGAAGCGGTAGAAGAAGAAAAAAAAGAACTTCTACACCGGCCCCACCATCAGGCAGATATTTCGGCGACATTAGAGCCCTCGGATAAACTCATGTTTAAAGCCAGTCTTAAATATGTAGGAAGCCGTAAGAGTTACTGGTATGACTATGGGGTCTGGGATCAAGTATATGTTGAAGGGAAGGAGTACGTGCGCGGCGATTTCTCCATGTGGTATAAAATCTTCGACGAAATCAAGATTACATTCCGGATTGAGAATTTCACCAACGCAAAATACCATACTGTTGCCGGTTATGATAATCCCGGTATCGCCTTTTACGCGGGGATGAAGGGCGAGTTGTAGGCACGCGCTGCTCAATAGATTAAGTACCCGCATGCTGCATTACCGGGGTGCCTTGTGGAGACGTCCCGTCGGGACGTCTCCACAAGGCACCCCGGTTCATTATTGCGCCCTCATGTTCAGTACACTCCCTTCGCGTTCAGGTGTTCCCTGTAGCGGCTGTCGTTCAGCAGCATGTGGCCGATCAGCCAGTCCTTGATGAAATCGATAAATTCGATCTTGATTGACGCGTCGGGGTCGGCCAGCTTCGTCTCGTAGTACCGGATTTTTTCAAGGAGCTTTTCATGTTCCAGCTTCTGCGCGTTCAGCCCCGCGTACTGGTTGCGCTGAAGCACTTCCTCCTCGGTCTCGAAATGCTGTTTCGAGTACTCGATCAGGTCCTTTATCCTCCGGTCGGCCTCCTGGAACCCGAGACCCTCGTCCACCGCCCGGTACACGGAATACATGAGGGCGAAGATCATCCGGTGCTGTTCGTCGAGCCGGCCGACGTTCACGCTGTATTCGGGCCTCCACTCGTAATCGAACACGTTCTTGAAGAGCCGCACTCTTCTCTCGAAGGTTTCGTGGAGCTTCTGCATTATGACAGGCCTACCCGTGACGGCTTCGCCGGGTACGCGGTACAGAATCGTGTCCTCCAGCGCCTCGGCCTCAATGAGGGCCGGCGGGCCATAGAGGACGCCCTCCTCGCCGCAGAAGTCACCAGAGCCTATCGCCTCGAGGGTCCGGCCGTCCGCGGTGATGCGCGCACGGCCCTCTGCGACCAACATCAGCCCGCCCTCGTCGCCAATGATTTTTTCTCCCGCGCCCACACGCACCACCGTGACGGTTTTCACGATCGAATTCAATACAGGGACGGACACCATGTCGCCAAAGAGCCAAGTGTCCTGGAAAAAAATTCTCAGGTCAATAATTTTCATGAGCTCGTCGTACAGGGAATTGCGCCGGACAAAATCGAGATATGCCAACGCCGGTATTTCGAGCGCGACGGCCCTGGTGACCGTGCGATAGGTGACGCGCGCGCGCGTCTCCCTGAGGCATTCCGTCGCGCCCGCGAGCGTTCCCGACGAAAGCTTGAGGCACGCGCCGGTCTCGGGATTGATGGTCTCGATGAGCCCCGAGAGGATGAAATAGATCGATGCCGGGGACGATCCGGTTTTTATCAGGATGGTGCCCTCGTTGATGCTGATCCGTTTGGAGCGCAGAAGATCGGCCAGGTCCTTTTCCGGTACGGTGGGAAAATATTCCCTTAGATAGTCGAATCCCTTTTTCAGCAGGTAGTCCTCGGTTGCAGGGATGAGCACGTTTTCCGTTCCGAACGATACGCTGGAGGCGATGGCCTTCTCCTCCTCCGTGAGCTCGTCGGCGCTGTGGCTCAGGAGGAGGATCTCCGAGGAGTCGTCCCTGAAGTCGAGCGCGTTTCCGTGGATCATGCCCTTGCCGTTGTCGATCTTCTTGATGGTAGCCGGTCGCAGGTAGATTTCCTTCACAGCCTCAAAGTATTTCCTGGATACCCCCGGCGCGTCCGGGTCGGCGGTGATCATAGCGGCGAACATGTCCATCGATACTATGTCGGCGAAATGCGCGTACGACTTCCATCCCCCCTCCCAGGCGACCCTGAAAAAAAAGATGCTCGTCTCCACCGGGTGGGGCGAGAGCACCGGCATCACCTGGAGACCGTCAATATCGTTCCACTCGTCGAAGGCCAGGTCGTGGACCTCGAACGCTTCGTGAAAGCATTCCTCCGGTCGGGAGAGCAGGGCGGCGAGTTTTTTCATCACTGTGGCGCGCACGAGCGCCGTCGCGTAGTAGCGGATCTTCCTGTCCGAATGCATGAGCGTCGTGAGCCCGGTGAAGTGATCGTCATGGGCGTGCGTGTGGAAGATTCCCTTCACCTCGTTGATGTTGATTCCCATCGCCAGCAGGCTTTCGTATATGTTTGGCCCCGCATCGACCAGGTAAAACTCTCCCATGTACGAGATGATGCTTCCCATGGAGGGCCGGTTAGCGTCCCACCCGTCCCCCTCGCCGGTGTGGATCACGGAGAAGTGCGACCGTTGCGCCTGATGAAACGGGAGCAGGTAGGGAGAGGCATAGGTCCTGTTCTTTTCCAGGTTGAGGTCCACGGAAACCGATTCGCCGCGATGGATGATATCGTAGCGGTTGAGGCCCTTGCGCTGGATGAAAACGCCGGGCTCCACCTCGACGGCGTCCCTGTCGATCGTGCGCAGGTCAACGAGCTCCGCCGTTTCCAGGATTATTCCAAAGGCGAACCTGAGCTTGAGGCGCATGAAGTCGCGCGCGGCATCCGGCGCCAGGCCGCATGCAATGAGCTCGTCTATCGAGGTCAGGCCGTAGTTGCCAAGGTACACGTACCGGCTCTGCGCCGTTATCTGGTCGCGCAGGCCTATGAGCATGGGCTTTCTGCCGGTGTTGTTGGGGTGCCCCGGGACGATCATCCCCTGGCGGTAGAGCATCTGCAGAACGGGAAATTCAGCGAGGTTCGAAAGGGCCCCGTTCTGGACCGGGACCTCGGACAGCAGGATTGCGTCGGGACCGGTTTCGTACTTCAACCCGTTCGATTCCTTCTCGTGGATGAGGCCGCGGCGTATGAGGTGCTTGACGATGTTGTCGGGACAGCCGCACAGGATGCAAAATTTCTTTTCCGGGATCGCGACCCAGTATACGCCGTTGGTTATCTTTGTCTTTTCCATGGGAGCCTCCCCGTGAATAGGAATGGTGCGCGTTCACGGTCGAATAATAATACCCGGAACTGGAGTGAAAGTCAATGTTGATAAGCCGCCCAACGCGGTAATGCCCGGGGGCCTGTAGGGGCGTCCCGGCGGGACGTCCCTACAGGCCCCCGGGCGCGCGCACGTCATCATGAACGACTGGCATTTCGGGACGGTCTCGCGTAGGCTCCACGATGCCGACATGTGCAATTACATCCCGGTTTCCTATCACCAGGGGCCGCGCACCATCCGCAAGTACCGCGAGTTCGACGTCGCGTTCATCAGCGCGGGCGAGATGGACCCCAAGGGCTATTTCAACTACGGCCTGGCGAACTCGATCGCGGGCGCGGTGATCAGCAAGTCGAAAAAGATCATCGTCGAGGTGAACAGGAACGTCCCCTACTGCTACGGCGGCAACCGGGAGTCCGTCCACATTTCGCAGATCGATCATATCGTCGAGGGAAAACACGCGCCGCTCGCCCAGGTGAAACCCCAGGAGCCTAAGGAGGTTGACCGGCAGATAGCCGCGCACATCATGAAGGAGATCGAGGACGGCGCCTGCCTGCAGCTCGGGATCGGCGGTCTCCCGAACCTCATAGGCCAGATGATCGCCCAGAGCGACCTGAAAGACCTTGGCATCCACACGGAAATGCTCGTGGACTCCTGCGTGGACCTCCACAACGCGGGAAGGGTCACGGGGCGGCTGAAGTCGGTGGACCATTTCAAGATGGCCTACACCTTCGCGATGGGAACGGGCAAGCTTTACGATTTCCTCGATCGGAACCCCAGCTGCGCCTCGTACCCCGTGAATTACGTGAACGATCCGCGCGTCATCAGCTTCAACAACAAGGTGGTCGCGATCAACAACGCGATCGAGGTGGACCTCTTTGGCCAGGTGTGCTCCGAATCCGTGGGGCCGGAACAGAAGTCCGGCACGGGCGGCCAGCTCGATTTCATTTTTGGCGCGTTTCAGTCGAAGGGCGGGAAGGGGATCATCTCGCTTTCGTCCACCCACAAGGACAGGGAGGGGAGGCTTCACTCGCGTATCGTCCCCACGCTCCAGCCCGGTTCCATCGTGACGGTGCCGCGCTCCATCGTGCAGTATGTCGCGACGGAGTACGGCATAGTCCAGCTCAAGGGGAAATCCACGTGGGAGCGCGCGGAGGCGCTTACAGGGATCGCGCACCCGGACTTCCGCGACGAGCTCGTCAGGGAGGCGGAGCGCATGAGGATCTGGATAAAGGGGAGGGGGGCCGAATAGCGTACGGTGACTCCGGCGCCATTCGAGGCTCGCGCGGATTCGCGCGTCGTTATTCGGTTGCGCTATCGGCGAGGACATGATTCACTTTTCCTGACCGCGTGCAGCGGAAAAGGGAGGCCATCCATGCGTACCTGTGCGCAGTGCGGAAAACAATTCGGCGACGACGCGAACTTCTGCAGCGGCTGCGGCGCACTCCTGCCCGGAGCGACGCCCCCTCCGCCAAAACCGATCACGTGGAGAAAGAAGCCCGCGCGCTGGCTTATCCTGCTGCCGCTGAACATAGGCATCACCGTGAGCGCGTTTTACTTTATTGGCGTCAAGGGGTGCTCCAGCGTGGAGGGGAGCCTCGTTTCAAAGGGGAAACCGGCCGGCGACTTTGTCTTCACTCCCGGGCGGTGCCGCTCGGGGGAACGAATGCAGTTTTACGGGGCGGTTATCCTGGGCGAGAGCCGCGACGACGGAGCCGTGGTCGCGATTATCGATCCCGTAAAAGGAGAGCTCGTAAAGATCGAGGTCCCCGGAAGCTGCCTCCCGCCCGATTACGAAAAATGCACCGAGGTAATCGTCGACCGGAAGCACTGCTCCCGGTACGAGGTCGCGGTAACCCGGACCGGGACCCAGGTGAACAGGATCACACTGCTGGAAGGACGCATTGACCTCGACTGCGCGTTTCCGGATGGGGGTTCGATACACGGCGGCTTGCAATTTGAACGCTGTGACTGACCGGGCGGGCGCCATGAAACGGCATGCATGCGCATCGAACCCCTAAAAAAACTTGCATTTTTACCCGCTGTCGTTAAAATGTAATACAACACAAGCGTCTTTCCATCCAGTGCCATTGCTCTGTGATTTCCGGGGAACCCGGTAGACGATCACGGCGCACAATCCGGGATTCCTGCTTCAAACATCATTAAATAAAACAGCATTGGGAGGTAACCTATGTCGCTTCAGCCATGGCCCACGGGCAACTGGCCCAACGGCGTGCCGCGGGAAATCAGCGGGTTCGACAAGCCGCTCTTCAGCTTCCTTGACGATTCGGCCGCCAGGTACCCTGACAAGACTTATACGATCTTCAACGGCGCAGAGCGCTCATTCGCGAAGGTGAAGGACAGCGCGGACCGGATCGCGAATTTCCTGGCTTCGCGGGGAATAAAGAAGGGAGACCGGGTCGCGATCTTCCTGCCCAACATCCCGCACTACCCCGAAGTCTATTTTGGCATACTCAAGGCGGGCGCGGTGTGCGTTACCTGCAACCCGCTCTACACCGCGCCCGAGCTCAATTTGCAGATGAGGGATTCCGGCGCGAAGGCGGTCTTCTGCATGGACCACGAGATCTTCTATCCCGTCACGGTCGAGGCGGTGAAAAACAGCGCGGTGGAGACCGTGGTGATTTGCAACGTGAAATCCTACCTGCCAAAAGTCGTGGGCATCATCGGCGGCCTGCTGGGGAAGATACCGAAGGCGAAGAGGCATGAGCCGGGGCACTTTATGTATGACGACGCGTTAAAATCGGCGAAGCCCGTTCCCCCGGCGGTGAGCATCGATCCAATGAAGGACCTTGCGCTCATCATCTACACCGGCGGCACTACGGGCGTTCCCAAGGGTGCGAGCCTCACGCATTCCAACTTCGTTTTCGATGTCATGGCGGTACACGCGTGGATGCGCATTCCCCATGAAAAGGGCGGCGAGCCGGAGCAGTTAAGGGTTGGCGGGTTTCACTGTTTCCTGGGCGTGCTGCCCTGGTATCACAGTTTCGGCATGACGATGGTGATGCTCTGGTCCTGCTACACGGGCAGCAGGCTGGTCTGCATACCAAACCCGCGTGACGGGAATCCGCCCTTCACCGTGGTGCTCGAGGCCGTGCAAAAATACCGGACGACGATCATGTGCGCCGTTCCCACCATATTCATAGCGTTCACCAATCATCCCCTGCTGAAAAAATTCGATCTCTCTTCGATCATGGGGTGCGGCTCCGGGGGCGCGCCGTTGCCGGTTGAATCCGCGCGGCAATTCGAGGAAAAGACCGGCGCGATCATATTCGAGGGATACGGCCTCAGCGAAACGGCGCCGCTGGCAACAGCGAACCCGAGCGACACGAAGCTGCGCAAGTTCGGCTCGGTGGGCTTCCCGATCCCGAACACCGACGTGAAGATCGTGGACCTTGAAACGGGACTCACCGAGTTGCCGCGCGGAGAGGACGGAGAGATCGCAATCAGCGGGCCGGAGGTGATGGTAGGCTACTGGGAGAAACCAAAGGAAAACGATGCGGTCTTCCGCGAGATCGGGGGGAACCGGTATTTCCTCACCGGGGACATCGGGCACATCGACGAAGAGGGCTACATCCTCATCACCGACCGCAAGAAGGACATGATCCTCGTGGGCGGCTTCAACTGCTACCCGCGCGAGGTGGAGGAGGTGCTCTTTGAGCACCCGAAGATCGCGCTCGCTGCGGTGGTGGGCATTCCCGATCCCGTGAGCGGGGAGGCGGTGAAGGTCTTCGTACAGCTCAAGCCCGGTCAGACTGCCACGGAGGACGAGATCCGCGAATTCGCGAAGGAGAGGCTCGCCGGTTACAAGCGTCCGCGCCACGTCGAGTTCCGTGAGGCGCTCCCGGTGTCGCCCATAGGCAAGGTGCTCAGGCGGGTGCTGCGCGACGAGGAGCGGGAAAAGATCGGGAAAAAGTAAGCGTTTTGCGAAATTGTTGGCGTCGCCCCGGGAATGTCTCCCGGGGCGCGCGGGGCTTGCGTCAGGCCTTGATCCTCTCGCTGATGATTTCGGCGACATCCAGGACCTGCACCTTGTCCAGGACCTTGAAGTCCTTCACGGCGTCCACGAACATCGTCAAGCAGTAGGGGCAGGAAACCGCGATTGCGTCGGGCTTTTTGTCCAGCGCCTCTTTCACGCGGTTCATGTTGATCCGGTGCTCGGGCTCCTCCTCCATCCACATGCGTCCCCCGCCCGCGCCGCAGCAGAAGCTCTTCGCGAGCGTCCTGTCCATCTCGAGGGGCTTCTTTCCCGTGGCCTTCGTCACGAGCGCGCGCGGCTCGCCGTAGATGCCGTTGTAGCGGCCCAGGTAGCAGGAATCATGCATGACGATGCGGCCGCCGTTCGATTTCTCGAGCTTGAGCTTCCCCTCTTCAATGAGCGTGTTGAGGAGCTCCGTGTGGTGGACGACCTGCGCGTCGAACCCGAACTGCCGGTAGTCGTTCTTAAACGTGGTGAAGCAATGCGGGCAGGTGGTGATGATCTTCTTCACTCCCAGCGCCCTGTACTGCTCAATGTTCGCCCGCGCCATCTGGTCGAACACGAACTCGTTGCCAAGGCGCCTGAGCGAGTCGCCGCAGCATTTCTCGTCCGAGCCCAGGATGCCAAAGGAAACCCCGGCGGCCTTGAGCGACCTTACGACGGCGGCGGTGACCTTCTTGCTTCGGCTGTCGAAGGCGCCGGCGCACCCGACGTACAACAAATACTCGAGCCCCGCGTCTTTCGTGAAGGCCGGGATATCAAGCTCGTTCGCCCACTTGCCGCGGTCACTGGGGGCGATTCCCCACGGGTTGGAGCGCTGCTCGACCGCTTCAAAAAATACGTTGAGCTCCTCGGGGAACTTCGACTCGTTCTCGACCAGGTGGCGGCGCATCTTGACCATCTTGGGGACGTGCTCGATGAAGACCGGGCAGTTCTGCATGCAGGCGCCGCAGGTCGTGCAGGCCCACAGCGCCTTCTCCGATACTGTTGCGTCCCCGTCCTGTTCGCCGATGAGCGGCGTAATGCCGCTGGTCCTGTTGCCGCTCAGTATCCTGCTCCCGTTCGCGAGCAGGTTTTCCTTCCCCTGGTGGATGACGATGCGCGGATTGAGCGGCTTGTGCGTCGAGGTCGCGGGGCAGTTCTTGTTGCAGCGCCCGCACTCGGTGCACGCGGTGAAATCCAGCAGGTCCTTCCATGAGAACTGGTCGATCGACGAGACGCCGTTGGGCGTGCCCTTCACGAATTCCTCGCGCGGCACGGTGGTCACGAACTCGAACGCGCGGCAGTAGCAGTTGGGAATCGCCGCGAGTATGTGCATGTGCTTGCTGTAGGGAAGGTAGTTCAGGAAGCTCAGGAGTATGACCGCGTGGAGCCACCAGAAGACGTGAAAGAGAGCCTCGACGGGACCATGTCCCAGCGGCGCAAGCGCCGCGGCGATGGCGCCGCTTACCGGCATGGGGGCCGATTCTCCCGCGCTTTTAAGCGCGAGCTCGGAGCCCGCAAGGCCAAAGTAGGCGAGCATGAGCCCGGCGATGAGGCCCAGTATGATGAACGCGTCGCGGCTCAGCGCCTCGATGTGCGCGGGGCGGAAGACCACGCGCCGCACGATCGCGATCAGGATGGTCGCAAGCACCAGGAGCGACACCAGGTCGAAGGCGGTGTAGAGGTACTCCATCCCCTTGAAGTAAACAAGGTCGGTGTAGCGGAAGCCGGGGAAAAGCCCCGACAGGACGAACTCGCCGTTTGCGAGGAGGAGCGCAAGGAACCCCCAGAAGATGAAGAAGTGGTTCCAGCCGTATCCCTCTGAGATGACGCGCCTCTGGAAAAACGCGTAGGCGATCATGGTGTTGAAGCGCCTGATGAAGCTGCCCTTCAGCCGGTCGTCGCTCCCGCCCAGCATGACGAAGCGCGCCAGGCGCACGAACGAATAGAGGAAGGCGAGGCCTGCGGCGGTGAGCAGAATGGTGAAAAATATATTTTCAGGATGCGTCATCTCGTGTCTCCTCCGACTGGTGATTTTGCGTATGGGTTCTGGTCCCTGATGAACTCCTTGAGCTCCTCCACGATCGCGGGCACGATCGTGAAAAGGTCGCCCTGGATGCCGAAGTGCGAGACCTCGAATATGGGCGCTCCCTTGTCGCGGTTGATCGCGATGATGAGCTCGGAGTCCTGCATGCCCACGAGGTGCTGGATCGCGCCGGAGATGCCGCACGCGATATAGAGCTTGGGTCGCACGGTCTTCCCGGTCTGTCCCACCTGCCGTTCGTAGGGCATCCATCCGGCGTCGACGCCCGCGCGCGAGGACGCGGTCGTTCCCTTCAACAATCCCGCGAGCTCGTCGAGCAGCTTGAAGTTTTCGGGGCCCAGCATGCCGCGGCCGCCCGCCACGAGCACCTCCATTCCCGAAATATCCACGTGGTCCGTGGCCTTCTCGAGGAGCACCTCGAGCACCTTGGTGTCGATGTCGTCCTCGGCCATGTCGAGCACGTCCCACACCACCTGGCCCGTCCGGCCATCGATCCGCTCGGGCATGGGCATGACGTGGGGGCGCACCGACGCCATCTGCGGACGGTGCAGCTTGTTCAGGATGGTGGCCATGATGTTGCCGCCAAACGCCGGGCGCGTCTGCTCGAGGAGCCTGTTCTCCTTGTCTATGGTGAGCCCGGTGCAGTCCGCGGTGAGGCCGGTCTCGAGCACCGTGGCGACCGCGCCCGCGAGGTCGCGGCCCAGTCCCGTGGCGCCCATGAGCACCACTTCCGGCTTATGCTTCCTGATCAGGTCCACCGTGGCCTTGAGGTAAGGCTGCGTGCGGTAGTGACGCAGGATGGGCTGGTCGATGCAATAGACCTTGTCCGCGCCATAACAGAATGACTCGTTGATCAGATGGTCGATCTTGGAGCCGAACACGAAGGCGGCGAGTTCCACGCCCAGGTCGTTGGCGAGGGTGCGTCCCACGCCCAGGAGCTCCCAGCTCACGGGCGCGACCATGCCGTCCTCCTGCTCCACGAAGACCCACACGCCGCGGTAGCTCTGGTCGGCCCTTGGCTCGGCGGCCTCTTCCTCGTCCTTGTCGGTCGGCTTGACGACGCCGCTCTTTTTGAGCTCCTCGAGGACGGCGAGCTCCTCCTCGCTGTAAAAGTGCTCTATCGCCTGCGCCGGGCACACCTTGACGCACTTGCGGCATGAGATGCACTTGGCGAGATCGATGACGGGCTCGCCCTTGTCGTTCATGACTATCGAGTCGGCGGGGCATTCGGACTCGCAGCGCGCGCCGCATGCGATGCATTTGCCCGGGATGAGGCGTACCTTGCCGCGCGGTTTTTTCAGTTTCTTTTCAGGCGTTCCTGATGCTTCTTTCATCCGGTGTACCTTCCTTTAATGAGCTTCTGACGGCACGCGGAATCCGCGTATGGTTCGTCCTCATTCAGCGTGAACGAGGTCCAGTTCTATCAGTTTCCTGACGAGAGCGCGCGCGATGTCGCGCGGGTTCGCGTTCTCGTCGCCCAGTATCTCTCCCTTCGCCCGCGTGGGGGCGAATATCTTCTTTACGTTGGTGGGCGATCCCTTCATCCCCAGCTTGTCCTCGCGCAGCTTCAGGAACTTGTTGTCCCATACGGGTATCTCCGCCTCCTCGGCCGCGAGCCTGTTCTGGACGTTGGGATAGCGGGGCTTGTTGATCTCCCGTACCACGGTGATGAGCGCAGGGAGCGTGGTACGGACGACCTCCTTGAGGCCCTCCATCTTCCTGCGCACGGTGATGGTTTTTTTCACGGGATCCAGGCCCATGATCCTGTCGACGAGCGTGAGCTGCGAATACCCGAGCCTGGTTGCGATGCCGGGACCCACCTGCGCCGTGTCGCCGTCGATCGTCTGCTTGCCGCAGATGATGACGTCGATGCGCCCATATTCAAGCTGGATCCTGCGAATCGCCTCCGCGAGCACGTAGCTCGTCGCAAGCGTGTCCGCGCCCCCGAACGCCCTGTCCGACACGAGCACCGCGTCGTCCACGCCCATGGCGAGGCACTTGCGCAGCGTCA